>DATISD010000349.1:0-9094 GCA_035469005.1 Pyrinomonadaceae bacterium
AGGCCTTCGATCCTTGCGATTCTTCCGCTCAAGTCCGAAGCCGCGTAGCGGCGAAATGTTTATAGAAATTAACCGCCCCTGTGAATCTTAGCTCCCGCGGAGCGACATATCTCTGTCGCCCATAAATGGGCTCAAGAAAAAAAGAAAGCGCATCAGTAACTATAAAAGCGAATTGCTTTCGGGGTCAGGCCTCCGATCGTTGCGATTCTCAATCACGCGACGGGAATTGCAAGAATCGAAGGCCTGACCCCTTTGGTTTTCTTTGGTTTGATCTTAACCGGATTGCCTGGTCGCTCGTGACTGCTGCCCGCTGTGAAAATCAATCACGCTTCTGAGAATTCCGTCCAGGTCCATTTGCGGATGGAAGCCAACCTGTTTGTTTACTTTTGAGATGTCGGGAATGCGGCGGGGCATGTCTTCAAAGCCTTCTTCATAAGCTTCGTCGTAAGGCACGAACACGATCTCGGATTCTGATTTGGTAAGTTCCTTCACCTTCTTTGCCAAATCGCCGATCGTGATTTCCTGGTTCGAGCCGACGTTGAAGACTTCGCCCACGGCCTGCTCGTCATCCATCAATTTCATGAGCGCGCCGATCACGTCGCCGACGTAACAAAAGCAGCGCGATTGTTTGCCGTCGCCGTAAACGGTGATCGGGCGATCCGAAAGTGCCTGTTTCACGAACGTGGGAATCACCATGCCATATTGTCCGGTTTGCCGCGGACCGACCGTGTTGAAGAGCCGCACGACGATGGTCGGCAATTTCTTTTCCCGCCAGTAAGCGAGCGCCAGAAATTCATCGATCGCTTTCGAGCAGGCGTAGCTCCAACGCCCTTTCGTAGTGGCGCCCATCACCAGGTTCCCGTCTTCGCTGAACGGAACTTGCGTGCTGAGGCCATAGACTTCGGAAGTCGACGCAATCAGAACCTTCTTTTTTTTCTTATTCGCCAGTGAGAGCACGACTTCAGTGCCGTGAACGTTTGTCTCGATCGTTTTGACCGGACTCTCGACAATCAGTTTGACTCCGACCGCGGCCGCCAGATGAAAGATGACCTCGCATTGATCGACCAACTCAGCCATTACCTGTTGGTTGTGAACGCTATCGATCGTGTAGTGAAAGCGAGGGTGATCTTTCAAGTGACGAATGTTTTCAAAACTGCCGGTGGAGAGATCGTCGATGATAAAAACTTCGTCGCCGCGTTTTAGATAAGTGTCGGAAAGATGTGAACCGATGAACCCGGCGCCCCCTGTAATCAAAACTCGCAAGTCGCGAAGTCCTCCAACATGATTTTCGGAATGCGCAGCCAGTCTAGCATAGCGGTCCATTGTTAACGTGGCTTGGTAGACCATTAAGAAGCCGACCAGGAAGCTCAATGGCCATGTAATTGTCATAGCCGGCGCAGCCGACGATTGAAAATAGCCCAGCACTTTAGTGCTGGGAAGCGCTTAAAAGCCTTTTTGTAGAACACCGTGTTGCCGCCTAAACGTGTGACTCCAGGCTTTCTTTACGAGTACCGCCCGCCACCTTGATCGATTCAAGTTGGGTCAATTTCTTTGTAAAGACTCGAGACATCGCGCAGCAGCCGATCTTTCGAATAATTCTCCTCGACAAACTCCCGGCCACGCGTCGCGATCTCGCGGCGCAGTGCGTCATCCTCAATCAAACGCGCGAGTCCCCGGGCAAACGTCTCAGCGTCTTTTCCTTCGACCGACACTCCGCGCTCGCAGATGTGATATCCGTCCGCACTTGAGAGCTTCTGCCCTAACAGATCGACCACCCCGCCGACGGCGGTGGCGATAACCGGTCTCTCGTTGGCCATCGCTTCAATCAGACTCAACGGCGTGCCTTCGTTCAAGCTGGTTAGCGCCACAATGTCCATAGCCGGATAAAAGTTCTCCGGATCCGTGCGCGAGCCGAGAAACAAAACATCGTCACGCAAACCCAACCGGTCCACGTGTGATTCAAGTTGCGGACGCAGGCCGCCGTCGCCAATCACTACAAATCGCAACTTTGCTTTGCTGATTTTCTTAAGTTGCGCTGCCGCGTCCAGAAAACCCTTGTGGTTCTTGATCTCAGTCAGACGGCCAACGATTCCGATCAGCACTTCGTCAGAGCTCGCGTTTAGCTTCTGGCGGAAGGCCTCGCGGCGCGGTTTCCAATCGGCGTAGATGTCCAAATCAATGCCGAGCGGAATCACCGCAAATTGATTGCTGCGCCCGACGCGAAAGTTCTCGTTAATTTCATGGCGCTGTTGTTTGCTTATGACGACGATGCGGTCGGTGGCGAGTTTTGCGAGGAACCTCTCCACCGCCAGGAACACGCGCGTCCCGTTCGGACCGTAATAACTATGAAACACATGGCCGTGATAAGTGTGCACAAAGCGGCAGCGCCGCGGCCGTCCGATCAAGGTTGCCGGCGTCATCCAGCGATAGAGAAGTCCGGCAACTCTTCCCACCGTGCCGGCCTTGGCTGTGTGCGTGTGCACAATGTCGGGACGCTCGCGCAGCATCAGGCGATACAGCTTCCAAACGGTTATTGCATCCTTGAGAGAAATCTCGCGGCTCATCTCGCTCAGGATCAGCGGCGCAATGCCCGCGTTCGTGGCCACGTAACTCATATCGTCTTCGCCCGGCGGCACCACCCCTGCCACCAGCAGGGTGTCGTAGTCGTGCTTGAGTCCATCAGTGAGCCAGACGACATGACGCGCCGGTCCGCCCACGTTAAGACGCGCGATGATGCGAAGCACTTTCATCGAGAAGATCTAATTGGTGGGAAACTCTCGAACTCGATCACATACGAATTCGATTTGTGAACGCGTGAGTTCCGGATACATCGGCAGAGAGATTACGCGCGACGCGATCGATTCGGTAACTGACAATGAGTCCGGCGAGAAGGGAAAGCCTTCGTAACAGGGCTGTAGATGCACCGGAATCGGATAATGCAATCCAGCACGCACGCCTTCACCCTTTAGACGAGTCAACAACTCGTCCCGCCGGGGATGCTGGATGACATACAAATGGTAAACGTGCGTTCGCTCCTCACCCTCATGAGGCGTGACCACGCCCTCAGCATCTTTCAGCAGCTCGTTGTAGAGATGTGCGGCGTTGCGTCGCCCTTCGTTCCAACTATCAAGGTGTGGCAACTTCACGCGCAAAACAGCCGCCTGCAAATTATCCAGCCGGTGATTAAATCCGACTAGCACGTGACGATACTTTTCCTTCTGCCCACAGTTGCGCATGATTCGTAGCCGGTCGGCAATTTTCGCGTCGCCCGTAACAATCATGCCGCCATCGCCGTAAGCGCCGAGGTTCTTGCCGGGATAAAAACTAAAACACGCGGCATCGCCCCAACTCCCCACCCGCCGGTTCCGGTAACGCGCGCCGTGCGCCTGACAGGCATCTTCGATCAGCAGCAAGTTATGTTTCCGCGCGATGCGCGAGATTTCTTCGATATCGCATGGCTGGCCATAGAGGTGCACCGGCAGAATTGCGGTTGTGCGCGAGGTGATTGCGGCCTCGATCAAATCGGGCCGCATGTTGTAGGTGCGCGGATCGACGTCGATAAATACGGGTTGCGCGCCGGTTTGCGAAATAGCAAATGCAGTCGCCGAAAAAGTATGCGAAACAGTAATGACTTGATCGCCTTCGCCTACGCCGAATGCACGCAAAGCGAGCTCCAGCGCGGACATTCCGGAGTCAACACCAATGGCGTGGTTCACGTCGCAAAAGGCGGCAAACTCCTGCTCAAAAAGCTCAACATCTTTTCCCAGAATGAAGTCCGCGCCGGCGACGACGCGTTGAATCGCCGCGTCCACTTCCGGCGCGATGGCGTGGTACTGTGCTTTCAAATCAACAAAATCAATTTCCATTAAATTATTGTGCCTGGATTGAACGGGCGAGCTTAACGACCGATTCTCACAACTTTCGCGAAACTCAATCCTCCATCCGAAATATTGTGTTCGGATCGTCCTCGTGTCTGATTTCATCAACCGGGACGCGGCGCTCCATTCCCATGTAAAGACGATTGGGACAGTTGATCACGATGCCGTCGACCTCGCCGATATTCCGATAAGCATGCACGACGCCTTTCGGAATGAGCACCGATTTTGGATTGTCCGCACCGACGGTCAACGTCATCATGTTTCCATGTGTGGGAGAATTCGGGCGATTGTCCCACATGCGTAATTTGAAATTTGACGGCCCCAGGAAACAGAAGAAGTCGGCTTGGTCGACATGTTCGTGTGGACCACGGGTAACTCCGGGCGTCGTAGACGACGTGTAGGCCATCGCCGGAAAGAACTCAGCGGCCAACTCGTCATTTCTGAACAATTCGCTGAGCCATCCACGGCTGTCGTTGAACTTTCGCAGGTCGCGAACCACGACATCGTGGATATTTTCTTCGCGAAAAATTTTAATTGGCGATGGCTTCTGCTGCATGAGTAATTTCCCGATTGTTTGCCCCGGTTTGAGCCACAAGGTTTGAAGCGTTGAGCAAACTTTCGAATGTCCCGGCATCGCTCCACCAACCTTCAAGTTCGTCCCAGGTCATTTCGCCGCGCTCAATATATGCATTGTTCACGTCGGTAATCTCCAGTTCGCCGCGGCCAGAAGGTCGCAAGGTCCGGATAATGTCAAAGACCTGGGCGTCGTACAGGTAGACTCCGATCACCGCAAACTCGGATTTAGGATTCGACGGTTTTTCTTCGATACGCAAAACTCGCTTCCCGTCCAGTTCAGGCACGCCGAACCTTTGTGGGTCTGCCACCTTTTTCAAAAGAATTTTTGCGCCATTACTTTGCTTTCGATACGAATCGACCGCGGCGCAAATATTCCCCTGGATTATGTTGTCGCCGAGAATTACACAAATCGAGTCCGAGCCCGCGAAATGCTCGACCAGCGACAAGGCGGCCGCGATTCCGCCTTCGCCCTCCTGATAGGTATAGTTCAAGTGTTTCAGGCCGAAAGCTTTGCCGTTTCCCAACAGCTTCAGAAAATCTCCTGCCGAATTTCCGCCGGTGACGATCATGATGTCCGTGATTCCCGCGTTAACGAGAGTCTGAATCGGATAATAGATCATCGGCTGGTTGTAGATTGGCAGCAGATGCTTATTAGTGACCGCGGTCAGAGGGTTCAAACGCGAACCAAGACCGCCAGCAAGGACGACACCTTTCACAACAAACTCTCCTAAGAACCAGACACAGTCGATGGGCTCATTCGTTTGACTACGACCTGATCGCCCAGGTTTCAATGTAAGTACCCCACTCGTTCAGCTTGCTTACGGCAGTTACCGCATGAGCGGCCGAGCGCTCAATCATTCCGAAAAGGCCGGCACGCGACGGTACCATCGCGCGACCGGGATAAACTCTCCATAGCTGCGGTTTGAGGCCGTGTTTGGATAATAGAGCTTTCAGCGAACGCGGGCTGAACCCGAAAACATGGTAAGGCGAAAAGGTGGGAGCAGTATTCACCACCCAGTCACGGCCTCGCAATCTTTGATAAAGGTTCCCCACCTTGAAATATAAACCGTTTTCGTTGGGAACGTCGATGAAGACTGCGCCCCCACAACGCAAGATGCGGGAAATTTCGCCGATGGTCTCATCGGGATTGTAAAGATGTTCCAGCACTGCGCTGAGGACCACGCAATCGAACGAGTCATCCGGGAAGCCGCACTCTTCCAGCGGTTGAGCATGAACGCTGATTCCTGAAAGCTTTTCGGCGTATGAGGCGAACCGCGAGGACGGCTCGATGCCGGTGACATCCCAGTGCGCGTCATGAGCAGCCCGTAGCAATTCTCCGCGCCCCACGCCGATGTCGAGCAGCCGGCCCTTGCCGCCGAGCAGCGCCTCGGCCTGGTTTATGAGACCAAGCGCCGAGAGCTTTTTGCTCTCGGGCTGATGATTTTCGAAGTACTCGTCAGCCTCAACACCGTAGTGCTGTTCAAATCCGTTAAGAGGAATCGGCATCGGGTTGGGAAAGATCAAACCGCATTGGCAGCAGCGCCAGATTTCGCATTCGACGCCAATACTTGCGCGATGCGCTGCACCACCGCGCCGGCCCAATCGTTTCAAGCGAGACGTTTCGCAGATCGGACAATTCTGCTGCCGCCATTGATACTGCGCAGAGCTGTTTGCACTCTCTTGTACGTCCGCAGCGCTCATCTTCAGTAGTGAGTATCTAACCGGCCAATTCCCGGCGGTACGGCCGCCCTGAGCTTCAATCAATAAATCTTTGAAACCACAATTCCAACATCAGCAGCGACCACAAACGATGCGAATGATCGATCTTGCCTTCGACGTGCTGATCAACGATCTGTCGCACCTTGCTTCTCTGGAAGAGATTGCGAGCGAGCGCCTTCTCCGAAAGCAGCGTCTCGCGCAAAAACGGTTGCATCGTGCCGCGAAACCAGTGACCGATTGGCACGCCGAAACCCATTTTGCCGCGACTCAGGTTTTCGGCCGGCACTAAATCTTTCAGGATGCGCTTGAGCAGATACTTCGTCGTCATCCGCCGCAACTTTAGTTTCTCGGGCAAGCTGGCTGCAAATTCCATCAGATGATGATCCAGAAACGGCGAGCGCGCTTCGAGCGATACGGTCATGCTGGCGATGTCCATCTTAACCAACAAGTCGTTGGGCAGATAAGTCATCGTATCGGTGAGCAGCGAAGCATCGACGATTCCCGCGCCATTCGCTTTGGCAAACCAGGGCTGGATGATGCCAACAGTTGAAAAATCTTTGGTCTGCTCGCGAAACTCGTCTGAATACAGATCGAGTTTTGCATTTTCATCGAAGGCGCTAATCCAACGCAGGTATCTTTGAATAGGGCTCAAAGACGCGGCTTTAAGAAATCGCTTGCCTTTGCCGAGCGGACCCCGCGTTTGAAAGTCAGGCAGAGCGTTAGCCAGATTCGCGACCACGCCGTTGCGCAAAGCGGCCGGCAGCAGCCGGGTATATCGTTGCGCCAGATTCATCGCGGCGTATCGTTCGTAGCCGGCAAAACACTCGTCGCCGCCGTCGCCATTCAACGCGACCGTTACGTAGCGCCGTGTCTCGCGCGACACGTAATAGCTGGGAATTGCCGACGAATCGGCAAATGGTTCGCCGTAATGCTCGACCAGGGTCGGCAGAATCTCCATAGCGTTCGGTCGCACGATGAATTCGTGATGATCGGCGCCCACATGCTCAGCGACGCGTCGCGCATGGTGCAACTCGCTGAAGTCCTGCTCTTCAAAACCGATCGAAAAAGTCTTTACGCGTTCTGACGATTCCTGGGCCATCAAGGCGACAACGGCGCTGGAATCAATGCCGCCGGAAAGAAACGCACCGAGCGGAACTTCCGACATCAGGCGCACGCGCACGGCGTCACGCAGCAGCGCGGACACGCGCTCGCCGGCTTCCTGCTCGCTGATATCAGTCTTTTGGGAAAAGTCGAGTTGCCAATATCGTTCCAGCTTGATCTCGCCATCTCGCCACAACAACCAATGACCGGGCTCAAGCTTTCGAATTGCCTGATAGGCGGTTAGCGGGGCGGGAACAGAGATGAATGAAAGATAATGATGGATCGCTTCATAATTCACTTCGCGGCTGACGGACGGATGGGTTAACAGCGCGGTAAATTCCGACCCGAAGATCAATTGATCGCTCGTCTGGGCATAGAGGAGAGGCTTCTTGCCGACCCGATCGCGCGCCAGAAAAAGCGATTTGTCGCGCTCGTTCCAGATTGCCAACGCGAACATCCCGCGCAGATGTTTTGGACATTCGGTGCCGTATTCATCATAAGCGTGGACGATGGCTTCGGTGTCGCTGTCAGTGTAAAAGGTGTGACCCAGCGCTTCCAGTTGTATGCGAAGTTCGCGATAGTTGTAAATCTCGCCATTGAAAACGATCCAGGCCGTGGAGTCGGCATTGTGGATGGGTTGGTGTCCGCTCTTTAGATCGATAATCGCCAGACGGCGCATGGCCAGGCCCACGCCGTCACTGAAATAGAATCCATCGTCATCGGGCCCCCGATGACGAATCGCATCATTCATCCGCGCGAGTAATTCACGATCGATTTGCGCGCCGTCACGGCGAACTATTCCTGCTATTCCACACATATTGCTTAAACGACGCGGTTCCGAAGGATGAATGATTCAGCCGAAATCCTCGGCCAGGAGGTCGAAATGCGCAACAGGCAATTTATATCTTAACCTTATCGGCGAATCAAACAGGCCATAAAACGTAAATCAAAAGTTTGAAACAGTACTCTCCGAAGCTTGAGGAGTTATCGGACTCAGATAATAGCGGGTATTAGCCTTAAGGCTGCGGCGACGAGAATGATTGATAGGATCCGGTTGAATTGGATGAGCAGGACAGGAGAAATTTCCACTTCGGTTCCAATCCAGGCACCAATCAAAGCGGCAGGAACCCAGTAGATCGAATCGGCCACCGTCAGAGGCATCATCGGATTACTGAGAGAAAACGCTATGATTGAGTTGACTAACGCAAACGGTGCCGCGACGGCGAAGGCCTCTTTGGTCTTGGCCCAATTCATCCGGAGCAATAAGGGACTAAGGAATATGGCACCGCCCACTCCGGCGAATCCGGCGATCAAACCAATCCCAGCGCCCACGGGCAAAGCGAACCGGATAGGAACAACGGTCGTTTTCTTCTCGTTCATCATGCCAAAGCCCAAGAACGATCTCAACGCGCCGTACAGAAGCACTAAGAAAAGAAGCGTCAGATAAAAGACCGGCCTCAAATTCATACTCGCGGCGAGCAAAACCGCCGGCATTGACGCCAACGCGAGTGGCCAGAAAGTTCGCCAGCGAAAGAACCCTGAACGAAAAGATCGAATCGTAGAGATCACCGCGACTACGATGGCCAGCGCCAGGGCCGTTGGTCTAAAGATGATTGCGGGCATGCCGAAGAGAACCATGATAGCGAGGTACCCGGTTGCGCCGCCCTGCCCCCCAAGGGAAGACAGAAAGGCGACAAAGAAAATGCTGGCCGCCGTTAGCAGGGTCAATATGAAGGTTGGGTCCAAGGAATTGCTTTACTCACTATTAAGAGTGCTGCAAAACTAGCGTGAAACCGTGTCGAACAGACGGATTCATCCGC
>DATISD010000350.1:0-2542 GCA_035469005.1 Pyrinomonadaceae bacterium
AACTTGCGCATTTGATCCGAACCCAGCAGTTCGGCCGGGTTGGGGGGAACTGGCCCCGAGGGTAAGACAAACAAGCCTGATGCTTCATCGCGCGCGATCGTTCCCAACATTTCCTCGTTGGTCATTTCGCTGGACAGAATCGAACTGAGTCCCTCCTGGTCAGGCAAATCGAAAATTGATCTCAGGCGCGGCCGGCGCATATCCGCATCGATAATGACTACGTTGACTCCGGTCTGTGCGAGACTGAGCGCGGTGTTGACTGCGGTCGTGGTCTTCCCTTCTCCGGGCAGGCTTGAAGTTACCAGCAGTGTCCTGGGAGCCCGACCGGCGGTCGACAGCAAAACTGACGTTCTTAGTTGGCGGTAAGCTTCGGCCAGCGCCGATCGTCCGTTCACGTGCAGCAACAATTCCGGGTTTGTCCCGTTACTTCCGTTTCGTTTTTGTAAGGCGGTAGCCCTTGAGATCAGCCTTCGGCGCGCAGCGCCGGCGCCCATTGCCGGAATGACTGCCAGAGCCGGAAGCCGCAGAAACTTCTCAACATCATCCGTCGAATGGACCGTGTCGTCGAGGTATTCAAGAAAAAGCGCTAAAGCGATACCGAGCGCCAACGCCAGCACGAAAGCCAGCACCACGGTTCGCATCCGCGCCGGTCCCACGGGAAAATCCGGCACGATTGCATAATCAACCACAGAAATATTGTTTGGCCGGCCGGCCAAAACCACATCGTTCTCTTTCGAACGCTGCAGTAGATTGTTGAGCAATCCTTTGTTTGTCTCGATCTCCTGCTGCAGGATGCGATAGTTGATCGCCGCCTCGTTCTGCGTGACCGTTTCGCCCTTTTGCTGATTGAATGATTTGCGCAGAGCATCTTCGCGTTCCACGGCCTGGCGATATTTTGTCTCGAGGTTTGTGAGCAACGTCGCCGTACCGCGCGAACGCGTATCAGTCAGGTGCTTTTGCAGCACATTAATCTGCTGATCGAGTTCCTTAACTTCAGGCGCCTCTTCGGTCGCCTCAACCAGCAACTGCGCTCGTTTCTGTTTGAGTTCAGCCAGGCGCGATTCGGTCGTCTCAATCTCTTTCGAAGCAGACTCAGCCAGCGCACTGGCAGCGCCGGGATTCCTGGCGGCATTGAATTCTGCCTCAGCCATCTTTCGATCGTTCTCGGCCTCGAGCAACTGCTTGTTCAGCCCGGCCAGGCGTTCGACTACGGTATTTTGTCTGGCGTCGAGCGAAAGGATCTGGTTGTTCTTTGCATAATCGACCAGCTTCTCTTCGGCGGAGCGAATCTGAGCTTGAAGTTCGGTTACTCGCTTCGAAAGAAACTCGCTGGTGCTCGTGTTCGTTTCACTTTTTTTCTCGAGATTGGATCTGACAAAAGTCTCGGCCACGGCGTTGACAACTTTCGCCGCAATTTCCGGATCGCCGTGTTGATAATCGATATCGATCAGTCGCGTTTCTTTGTAATAGCCGGCGCGGTTCTCGCGCACTGGCTCGATGCGCAATCCGCCCATCAACGCGCCCACAAAGGGCGCCAGCCGCTTGGCTTCAACCAAATCTTCGCTGGAGGTGGCCGGCGCAATTGACGTGGTCAAGGGCAGGACATTTGGTTGTTGCACCGGCGTCTTCCTGTCTGCACCGCCGGCACCCAGCATTTGGGCAATCGTCTTCCAGGTTGAATGCGACTGCGAAGTTTGCGGCCGAAGAAACGCCTTGTTGTGTTCGAGGTCCAGCGTTTTCACTACGCGCCGGAGAAGACCCGGACTGGTGAGAATTTGCAGCTGCGTATTGAAGTAAGCAGGGTCGCTGACCGGATTCAGGATCATCGGCGCCGGATTGCTGCCGTACATAGGATTGCTTTCGAGGTCGACCTGAACGCGGGATGAAGCTTCGTAAATGTCCGGCTTACGGGCCACGTAAATCATCGACAAAGTCGTGAGCAGAGCCGCTACGCCAAGCACCAACCAAAGCCGTTTGCGGATTGCCCGCCAGTAATCGAGCAAATGAACTTCGCTCTCGACATTTTCGGCGCCGTATCCATAGGACGCGCGATAAGAGGAAGGTTCGTCGATTCTTCGCTCGATGTCGCGCGAATCTTCTTCACGTTTCGCTAATTTTGTCGCTTCGTTCATTACGGAATCACGCGCACTGGTAGTTGAGCAACGGACGGCGTCACGGCCCCCAACAGGCTCCGAATGAGGCTCTTTCCAGTCGACTCCGGCACTTCGACAATATCGTTCGGCTGCAGTTGCAAATCTTCCGCTTTCTTCTGGGCGATAGCGTTCAGGTTCACGAAGATTTCGGACTGCCCGCCGCCGCCAACCTGTCGCACGATGCGTACCTTGTCAGTCTTCGAGTCACGCAAGGGACCGCCCGCCATGGCGATGGCCCTCGACACCGTGATGGGCTCTCGCAACGGCAAAGACTTCGGACTGTAGACATTGCCGACGACATAAACTTGTTCGGCTTCAGGGACAGTCACAATGTCGCCGGGTTCGACGTAGGGATTAGCGGCCTCGTCGCCGCGCAAGGTGTCGTTCAG
>DATISD010000351.1:0-3190 GCA_035469005.1 Pyrinomonadaceae bacterium
CTGCGCGGCCCGATTTGAAATCCGCGAAACTGAGCGAGCGCGCCGCCGACGCTTCGATCAACTTGCAGGACGCGCAAAAAATTCCTGATCTGAGTCTGGGCGCCGGCGTAAATCAGGTGCCCGAAGGCAACAGTACTTACACTTTCGGCGTGGGCATCACTCTGCCGATTCACAATCGGAATCAAGGCGAGCGCGCCAAAGCGCGAATTGACAAGGAGAGAGCACAGAATCAGGAACGGCTTATCACCAACCAAATCATCAGCGATGTGGATAAAGCTCTGATCGCCTTTCAGATGCAAAAACGGCGCGTCGATCTCTATCGAACGGGCGTGCTCACTAAAGTCAACGACATTCAGAACTTGACCGAATATTCATTGAAAGCCGGCGAAAGCTCAATTCTCGATCTATTGGACGCGATCCGCACACGGCGTGACACGCTCGCGGCGTTTTACCAGACGCTCTTTGATTATCAGTCGGCACTGCTCGATCTCGAACTCGCGACCGCGACGCCGCTCACTAAGTAGTTGGTGAAAGGATTTACCCCATGTCTAAACGGACGATGTTATTGACATTCACCGCCGCCGCCGCCGTGTTGTGCGGAGGCTGCCGGAAATCAACGAACACCTCAGTTCCCCTGGCAAGCAATCAGGTAACGCCGGCGGTGCAGACGGCCGCCGACAAAGCGATCGAGACCGAAATTGTGACCACCGCACCGATTGCCGGAGTCGTCAGCGCAACCGGAAAGATCCTCGTGCCGGAAGATCGCACTGCCGTCATCGGCCCGGTCAATGAGGGAAGGATTGTAAAGCTTTATGCCGGTCAGGGTAGCCGCGTCAGAAAAGGACAGAAGCTGGCTGAACTCGAATCCGCTGACATAGATCAGGCCGAAGCCGACTATCTCAAAGCGCTGGCCGATGCCGAGAACGCCCGCCGCTCGTCAGCCGCGGAAATCAAACTAGCACAGGAAACTTACGATCGGACGAAGAGTCTTTACGAAAAGACGGTCGTGCCGGGAAAAAACCTTCAATCTGCCGAGCACGATCTTGAAGTCGCCAAGGCTAATGCCGAAAACAGTGCGGCCTCAACGAAAGCCACGCTGACAGCCGCGCGGCGTCACTTGCTGATTCTTGGCTTAAGCGATTCGGCCATTGATGCTCTGGGCAAGAAGCCCGGGCTGGCCGCGACCTTTTCGCTGACCGCGCCGATAGATGGTGTAGTCATCGAACGCAACGCGACCATCGGCGCAACGGTCGGCACCGACGCCAGCGTCTTCAAGATCATCGACATCTCGCGCGTGTGGGTCGATGCCAATGTTTTCGAGAAGGACTTGCCGCGCGTGCGTGTTGGCCAGGGAGTCAAGCTCACCGTGACCGCCTTTCCGGGATCGACGTTCTCAGGAAAGATCATTTTCATCGACAGCGTGGTCGACCCCGAATCGCGCACCGTCAAGGTTCGGACCGAAGTTCCCAACCCTGACGGCCGGCTGAAACCCGATATGTTCGCCAATGTTGAAGTCATCACCGACGTAAACAGCACGGCCGTCTCGGTGCCGCAGTCCGCCGTTCTGGACGATGGCGGAAAGAAGATCGTGTTTCTCGCGGACGGGCAGACTTACAAACAACGTCAGGTCCAGCTTGGAATCCAGAGCGGCGGTCGGATTGAAATCATCGATGGCCTTAATGCCGGAGACCGGGTGGTCGTTAAGGGAAACTATCTTCTACTGCAACAGAGCAAAGGCGAACAGTGAAGGTTAACCTGCGGAGCAGGTGAAAGCATAGGGCCTGGGGCGCAAGCTCCAGGTTTGAGGGCAGAGCGAAGGGAGTAGCTCGCGAAGCGAGCGACGGTGCCATGTCCAAGCGATGGGAATGCATCAACGGGCTATCGTCCGCTTCGCGGACTCCCGGCGTTAACGGAACTCGTTTACCTGGGGCTCACGCCCCAGGCTTTACGCTGTCGCGCGCTCTCGCGCGCTAAAATTTATGACCGACAATTTCATCGCCTTTTTCTATCGTGAACGATTGCTCGTCGCCGTGGTGTCGATGCTGATCGTGGCTGGTGGCATTCTGGCGTTGCGCAAACTGAATGTCGACGCCTTTCCCGACGTCACGCCGGTCCAGGTTGAGATCGACACCGAAGCCGAAGGCCTGGCGCCCGAAGAAGTCGAACGACAAATCACCTTTCCGATCGAAAACGAGATGAATGGCATCTCAGGCGTAACGCGCGTCGAGTCGGAATCCAAATTCGGCTTGTCCGTAGTCACGGTTTACTTCACCGACGACACCGACATCTATTTTGCGCGACAGCAGGTCTTCGAACGACTTTCTGACGCCAAGGAAAACATCCCTTCCGGTTTCGAACCGCAGATGGGACCAATCACCACCGGCACCGGCCAAATTTATCTTTATCAAATCCTCGGCCACGGCCAGAGCAATCAGGAATTGCGCACGATTCAGGATTGGATCGTGAAACTGCAATTGCGCACCGTGCCGGGAGTAGCCGACGTGCTCAGCTTTGGCGGTGACGTCAAACAATATCAAGTCGTCGTCGATCAGCAGGCGCTGGTTAACTACAACATCACGCTCAAGTCTCTGTTCGAAGCGATCCAGAACAACAATCAAAACACGGGCGCCAATTTCATCGAGCACGGCGATGAGCAGTACGTCGTTCGCGGCCTGGGCCTGGTCAAAGACATTGAAGACATCAAGAACATCGTCCTCGATTCGCGCGGCGGTACACCGATCCGCGTCGGCGACGTAGCCACCGTGGAGATTGGCAACGAGATTCGTCAGGGCGCGGTCACCAAGGACGGGCAGGGCGAAGTCGTCACCGGCATCGTCCTGAAGCGTATCAACGAAAACACCAAGCAGGTCATCGATCGCATCAAGGAAAAGGTTGCAGAAATCAATAGATCTCTGCCCGAGGGCGTAACCATCGTTGACTTCTATGATCAAGCCGAGCTGGTCGATAACAGCGTTCACACGGTCGTTGAATCGTTGATCGAAGGTGAAGTGCTGGTCCTGATCATTCTCGTGCTGCTGCTTGGTAACTTTCGCAGCTCGTTCATTACCGCCGCAGCAATTCCCTTCTGCATGCTCGTCGCCTTCATTCTCATGTGGTACGCCGGACTGTCAGCAAACTTGATGTCGTTGGGTGGCCTCGCCATCAGCATCGGCATGATGGTCGATGCGAC
>DATISD010000352.1:0-2667 GCA_035469005.1 Pyrinomonadaceae bacterium
CGCTTCGCTCCACCCCAGGCTTTATGCTTGCACCCGCTACGCGGGTTTTGACGAGACTTAATGAACACGGCCAGGAAAGCTCACATTTCATTCACGCTAAATGGCGAGCCGGCTGAAGTGGCCTTTGCGCCGCATAAAACGCTGCTTGAAGTTCTGCGTGAAGACCTTGCCCTGACGGGAACGAAGCATGGCTGCGAATTGGGCGAGTGTGGGACGTGCACGGTTTTGGTCGATGGGAAGTCGATACTTTCCTGCCTGATGTTGGGACTGGACGCCGAAGGCCGTGAAGTCGAAACGATCGAAGGAATGGCGGAAGGCAGCGAGCTTCATCCGCTCCAGGATACGTTCGCCGATCTCGGAGCCGCGCAGTGCGGTTATTGTTCACCCGGATTTTTGCTGGCGGCGAAAGAGTTGATTGAAAAATCACCGAAGCCGTCGCGCGATGAAATTCGTGAGGCTTTGTCTGGAAATCTCTGCCGCTGCACCGGCTATATCAAGATCTACGAAGCCGTAGAGTTGGCCGCGGCGCGCATGCGTGGAGAAACCATTGAACTGCCGCGCGAGAGTTTGTATGGCTGCGAATGAAGCGGCCACAGATACACACAGATGACACTGATAAGAAAGGGCATCAAACCTTCCGATTTGTTTTCTGGTCTGTGTATTCTGTGTTCATCCTTGGCTGATTTTGATCATGAGCACTGACGGCAAAAACAGTAAACCACTCAACGTAGTCGGAAAGCCTTTCCGCAAGGTCGACGCCCGCGCTAAGTGCACTGGCCAGACGAAGTTTGCCGATGACATCATTTTGCCACGCATGCTCTATTGCAAGATCCTGCGCTCTCACTTGCCGCACGCGCTAATCAGGAAAATCGATTTGTCCAAAGCCCTGGCTCTTCCTGGTGTACTCGCCATCATTACCGGCAAGGAGCTTCCCATTCCGTACGGCATTCTTCCCGTCAGTCAGGACGAGCACGCGCTGTGTATCGACAAGGTGCGTTTCATTGGCGATCCAGTCGCCGCCGTCGCTGCGATTGATGAGGACGTCGCGTTCGATGCAATGAACTTGATTGAGGTCGAATACGAACCGCTGCAAACCATCTCTTCGATCGAAGAAGGTGTGATGATTGACGAGCCGCGCATTCACGAGTACGGCGACGGCGGCAACGTTCACAAGAAAGTCTCGCTCGAGTTCGGCGACCTGGACGAGGGATTCGGCGACGCCGATCTGATTCGCGAAGACACTTTCTTCTACGAAGGCAACACCCATCTGCCGATGGAGCAACACGCGGCAGTCGCACATTTCGATTCCGACAAAAAGCTCACCCTTTGGAGTTCTACCCAGACCCCACATTATGTCCATCGTGCTTTAACCAAAGTCCTCGAAATAGCGGCGAGCCACATCCGCGTGGTTGCGACACCAAACGGCGGCGGCTTTGGCGGTAAGAGCGATCCGTTCAATCACGAAGTCATCGTCAGCAAGCTGGCGATGATTACGGGCCGTCCGGTGAAATGCACCCTGACGCGCGAAGAAGTCTTCTACTGTCATCGCGGGCGCCATCCTGTCCTGATGCACGTCAAGACTGGTGTGAAAAAGGACGGCGCGATCACGGCGATGCACTTCAAATCGTTTCTTGATGGCGGTGCGTACGGAAGCTATGGCGTCGCGAGCACGTTCTACACCGGCGCGCTGCAAACGGTGACCTACGAAGTTCCGCGCTACAAATTTGATGGCATCCGCGTTTTTACCAACAAGCCGCCTTGCGGTCCCAAGCGAGGACACGGTACTCCCCAGCCGCGCTATGCGCTGGAGGTCCATCTGGACAAGATTGCCGAACAGTTGAATCTCGATCCGGCTGAGATGCGCTCACGCCATCTCGTTAAAGCGAACTCTGTGACCGCGAATTATTTGCGCATCGGTAGCATGGGCCTGGGCGCCTGTATCGACAAAGTCGTCATAGGATCGGACTGGAAGAATAAGTTTGCGTGGGTGTCAGAACCCGGAGCGGTAGCGACGGGATCAAGTAGCTCGATCGGATCAATAGATCCCCTCGCTACCGCTCGGGGTTCTGACACGATCGGCCGCAAGCTTCCCTTTGGCAAGGGCATCGGCTTCGCCTGTAGTTCCTACATCTGCGGTGCGGGGTTGCCGATCTACTGGAACAATATGCCGCAATCAGGCGTTCAGCTGCGTCTCGATCGACAGGGCGGAGTCTGTGTGATGTGCGGATCGACGGACATTGGCCAGGGATCCGATTCAATTCTGGCTTATATAGTCGCAGAAATTCTCGGCATCGATCCTTTTGACATTCGCGTGGTCACGGCGGACACGGACCTGACGCCGGTCGATCTCGGCAGCTATTCCAGCCGGGTGACGTTGATGACGGGTAACGCTGCAATCCAGGCTGCCGAACGTGCGCGCGAGTTATTGACGATCGCGGTCGCCGAAAAACTGGGCGTGCCGATCGAAAATGTTTCGTTTGCTGAACGGCGCGCGTTTGACGTCGAGAATCCGGAAATCGGCGTGTCATTCGCCGAGGCTGTGGTGGTGGCCGAATCAAAATTTGGGCCCATCGGCACGGTCGGCTCGTACACACCTCCGCGTTCGCCGGGAAAATTTAAGGGCGCGGGTGTTGGCCCGTCGCCGGCGTACAGCTATTCGGCGGCCGT
>DATISD010000353.1:0-6741 GCA_035469005.1 Pyrinomonadaceae bacterium
CTTAAAGCACGCCAGAGGCGTGCGTACCAAGGAGGGTTTTGGAGGTATTACTCAAGGGTGGTAGACAGGGTCACGGTTATTGACTTCGCTTCGGCTCGACGCAGGGCGAGGTGATAGTCGCGTACGCATACATGAATTGGATCGCCGAGCGGCGCTGTTTTGACCACTCGTACCGGCGCACCCGGCACCACACCCATCTCCATCAATCGCAGACTATGTGCGTCTGTCGGTGTCACCGACGTCACCCGCGCCATCACATTCTTTGGGACCATGTCCAGCGTCATCTAATCTCTCCCTCTTCCCTTTTTAGCAAAATTGAAATTCATTTTCAATTTCACCGGACTGGAGGAGAGCAAACTGCAGGCCGCAAATCGCCGGAAGCGAAATCCGTTAAGTTCGCCCTTTGATGCCCCGATGCCCTGCGAAATTCTGCGCAGCATCTCGGCATATTCCCCAGTAAATCCGCGACGACGTAAAGAACTCCCTCTGTTTCGCTGGCATGACCATTGCTCGCCACGCGCGGTGTGTTGGCGTCCGCGTGAACCAAACTGGCAGGAACTGGGGGCAATTTGCTCGGAAGTCTGGATCAAAGATATCGGGAAGTGACCATCGTCGGCGCCGGCGTCGCCGGAATGCTGGCCGCGTATGCGCTCGACGTGCGCGGATACCGCGTCACCTTACTCGAAGAAAAGGCGCGCGCCGGCGGATTGATTGCGACGACGCCAACCAACTACGGCATTGCCGAAAGCGCTGCGCACTCGTTGATAGCCACAGACACGGTGCGCGAGCTATGTCGCGATCTCGGTGTGGAGCTAATCACACGGCGCAGAGAGTCACGAGCCAAGTTTGTCGTGCGCAACGGAAAGCTTTGTCGGTTTCCGCTCAACCTCTCAGAAGCGCTGGACATGCTGGGGCATGCGGCCTTCAAGCGAGAAATATCCGACCGCCAGGACCTGGATTCGTGGGCCAGGCTGCATCTGGGTGATTCAGCAGCTGACTACTTACTTACTCCGTTTGTCCGAGGCATCTACGGCGTGCAACCGAGCGAGCTCGGCGTCAGCACGGCTTTTCCTTTCTTGAAATTGCCCGAAGGCCAAACTCTGCTGGGCACGATGTTCCGCAAACGCTTCCACCGCTCTGCGAAGAAGTCAAAAAAAGTCAGGGCTGCACCACGGGCCGGAATGGGTGATTTGGTAGGTCGTTTGGAGCAGCGTCTTGATGCGCGATTGGGATTACGCTTTCGCCGGGGTGAGAGGATTAACCAACTTCCCGATGCGGCCAACATCATTTTGGCTACGCCTGCCTATGCAGCGGGGCAACTGCTGCGATCACTTGTACCGCAACTTGCCCAGCGGCTCCTGACGGTCCGTTACACTCCGATAGTTTCGGTCACTACCTTCGTCGAGCGGAATTCATTCACCCAACCTGTCCACGGCACCGGAGTCTTGATGCCGGCGCGGGAAGAAACCAAATCGCTTGGCATTCTTTTCAACTCGAGTTCTTTCGACTATCGGGTCACGGACGATTCGCGATTCGCATCGTTCACCGTAATGATGGGCGGTACCGCCCATCCCGAGTGGCTCGACGCCTCGGATGCCGAAATCCAGCAGGCCATCAAATTGGAATTGTCCGCCGTGCTGGGAATTCGCGAACCCTGTCAGACAGTAATTCACCGCTGGCCGGCGGCACTTCCGCAATACTCAATCGATCTACCAAACGTTTGGCAAAAGGCCCGCGATACGTGGTGCATCATCCCGGGCCGCATGCTGTTTGGGAATTACACCGGTCAGATCAGTTTGCGCGGCATGATTGAGAGCGCCGCAAGTTTTAATTAATCGAGGTAGGCCAGCCCCTGGCGTGCCTCTGGCCGCAAGGAGATTTCGGAGATGAAGAAAATTCAGGCCATCGATTTCATGTACTACGTCGCCACTCGCGAGTTCATGGAGCAATGGGACCGCGCGAAAGAAGGCGAATTGATTTGCCGGATGGAGAAAGCTATCGGCGGCTTGCCGCGCTTTGCTTCGATCGAAGAGATGCTGCGCCAAATGGACGAAGCCGGAGTCGAGAAAGTTTTCATTACGCAGTGCAAAATGTGGTCGTACTGGCGCAAGTGGATGTACATGGACACGAAACTCGACGATGTACTCCAGTACACCGAAAAGTATCCCGATCGTTTTGTCGGCCTTGCCGGATACAACCCGTTTCGGATTAAAGAAAGTCTGCAAGAGATTGAACTGGCGGTGCAGAAGCACAACTTCAAAGGCGTCTATGTTCACATCTACGGGTTCGACATCCCTCTGAATGACGCCAAGATGTATCCACTGTTCGCCAAGTGTGTCGAACTGGATGTGCCCGTCTCGATGCAGGTGGGTCACGTGCTGGAAGCGATGCCCAGTGACGGCGCGCGGCCGATGTACCTGGATCGCATCGCCTGCGATTTTCCTGAATTAAAAATGATCGGCGCGCACACCGGCTGGCCCTGGGTCGATGAACTGATCTCAGCCTGCTACAAGTGGGAAAACATTTGGTTCGGAGTCGATGCCTGGATGCCAAAATATCTTTCGCCGCAAATTATTCAATTCATCAACAGTCGCATGGGCCGCGATCGATGTCTCTGGGGAACGAATGGTCTGCCCTGGAAAGACAGCCTGGAGCAGCTTTGTGATTTGGGCCTGAAAGAAGAAGTGCAACGAAAGATTTTGCGCGAGAACGCCGTCGAGTTGTTCAAGTTGGAAAAGGAAAAACCGGCGGCCGTCGAGATGTCGCCGGTCTTTGCAAGTCGTTACGCGGGCGGCCTGCGACGGTCGGAAACCGCCTGATACCAAAGGCGAACAAGGTGATGAACTTCGAAAACAAATCAATCATTGTCACCGGTGGCGCGCGCGGAATCGGGCGCGCGATCGTAAACGCCTTCGCCGCAGCCGGCGCCGATGTCGTTATTGGCGATCTGCGTTGCGAAGATGCGAAGACCGCGGCGCTCAACACGAGCGAGACCTATCACCGGCGAGTGGTTCCGGTTCAATGCGACGTAACCAGGCGCGAAGACGTCGAGCGCCTGCGGGACGAAGCGCTCAGCGATTTTGGAAAGATAGATGTTTTGGTCAACTGTGCCGGATGGGACCGTCTGCTGCCGTTCATTAAAACCACGCCCGACCAGTGGCAGAAGATACTCTCGATTAATTTCCTGGGCGTGGTGAATACCTGCCACGCAATTTTGCCGAGCATGGTCGAACGCAAGCAGGGCGCGATCGTCAACATCAGCTCAGACACCGGGCGCGTCGGTTCGTTCGGCGAAGCAATCTATGCCAGCTCGAAAGCGGCCATCATGGCGTTCTCGAAAACGCTCGCGCGCGAACATGCCCGCGACCACATCCGCGTTAACGTCGTTTCGCCAGGCTTGTGCGAAACCCCCTTGATTGACGAAATGCGGCAGGACGAATTCACTGCCAAGATTCTCGGCTCGATCGTGAAATCCATTCCTTTGAAACGGCTGGCCGAACCGGAAGAGATCGCGCCGATGGTTCTGTTTCTGGCGTCGGAAGCCGCCAGCTACATCACGGGTCAGGTATTTAGCGTTAATGGCGGCCTGAATATGGTCGGATGAGAAGGAGCGCGAATTGTTGGTTTGCGCATGCAGTCAATGACGAACGAAGACATCATTCAGGATCTAAGTTTCTCTACTGTTCGGCAGTGGAAAGAACAACATCCGCGCGGCAAGGCCATCGGCTATTTTCCCGTCTACGCGCCGGTTGAATTGATTCATGCATGTGGCATGTTACCTGTTGGGCTGAACGGCGCCGGGGATCAGCTTGATATTCAATATGCGGATGCGCGTTTCGGATCCTTCATTTGCTCGATCATTAAGACCACGCTCGAGATGGGTTTGACCAAACATCTCGAACCATTCGACGGCATTCTGTTTTCTTCGATTTGCGACTCGGCGCGCAATCTTTGTTTTGTGTTCAAGCGAAATTTTCCGGATCTCTACACCGACTTTTTGCACCTGCCACACAATCCCAACTCACCGGCCAGCATCCCTTTCTTAATGACGGAATATCGCCGGCTCCAGCAACATCTCGAAGAGATGACCGGAGAAACGCTTACCGCGCATGCCCTGAGCAATTCGATTGAACTGTATAACGAGAACCGCCGGCTGACGCGACAGCTCTACGACGAGCGGGCTCGCAATCCACATTTGGTCCGCACCAGTGAACTTTACGCGCTGATTCGCGCCGGCAACTTCCTTCCCGTCGAGGAACACACTTCGTTGTTGCGAGAGACGCTGCATGATCTGCCGGGGCGCACAGGCAAGCCACGTGACTCGATCCGCATTGTGATCGAAGGTTCATTCTGCGAGCAGCCGCCGCTCGACCTGATTAAGATCATCGAAGAGGCCGGCTGTTACATCGTCGATGACGATTTTGTTCTGGGCCCGCGCTGGTTTTTCCAGGACGTGCCGGTGAATGGCGATCCGATGAAGGCGCTGGCCGAGAGCTACCTCAATCGCTCGGTTTACTCCTCGGTGCGTCACGATTTTCGTAATCCACGGCATAAACAACTGATTGAGAAGGCGCGCAAACGTAAAGCCGACGCAGTGTTGCTGCTGATCGCGAAATTCTGTGAGCCCGCGTATTTCGATTACGTGCTGTTCAAACAGGAATTGGAAAAGGCAGGAATTCCGCATCTGCTGATGGAGTTCGAAGAGAAGATGTTCACGTTTGAGCGTCTGAGGACTGAGATTGAAACGTTCGTTGAGTCTTTGCTGTTTGATTAATGGTACGCACTCCCCCGGAGTGCTACCCCGTCGAGCACGCCAGAGGCGTGCGTACCGGAGAGAGATGACAACCCAAACCGAATATCGCAGCCAGATTCATCATCGGCAAAAAGAGCTGATGGTGAAATGGTACGAACGTTTGAATGAAGCAGCCGAAACCGGAAATCCGCCAACCGTCTCGATGATGGTTTCCGGCAATTGCGTTGAAGTGCTGGAGGGTTTTGGCGCCGTGCCGATTTATCCGGAAGTGAACGCGCTGCAACTCGCGATTCGGCATCAATCACTCGAACCAATCTTGCTCGCCGAGGAACTTGGCTATGCAGCCGACAATTGCGCTTATGTGAAGGCCGACATCGGCGCTTACCTGAAAGGAATCACTCCCGCGGGCGGCAAACTGCCAAAGCCAACTCTGGTGCTGTGTAACTTTGTCGGTTGCAACACTTATCTGAAATGGTTCGAACACGTCGCCGAATTTACCGGAGCGCCGCTCTACACGCTCGACGTTCCGTTCATGCGCTATGACTCGCCGACAAAGGCAGACATCGAATACGTCGTCAAACAATTGGAAGAGTTGGTGACGCAACTCGAAACGTTGACCGGGCGCAAATTTGATTATGATCGATTCAAGGAAGCCGTTCGTTGTTCGGCTCGGGTCGAAGAGCTTTGGTCCAACATCAAGCATCTGGCGCGGACGGTGCCTTCGCCCTTCGATGCTTATTTTGATGCAATTACTTTGATGGGACCGCTCTATGTCTATCGAGCGCAGCAGGAAGGCGTGGACTTTTTCGAGCTTGCCTTACAGGAGTTGGAAGAGAAAATCGATGCCCACGAAGGCGTCAACGATCAGGAAAAGTTTCGTCTGGTCTTCGAAGGCCCGCCACCCTATCCGCACTTTCGCACGTTCCGCGACATGTTTGCCAAATGGAAAGCCTGCGCAGTCGCTTCGACTTATTCCACGGTTGGCGGTCTTTGGGAATTTGGCGCGCGCCACGATCCCGAGAAGCCTTTCGAATCGATCGCGTTGCACATGCTGGAGCACAACGTAACCAACCGAAACTATTTGCAGCGCTACGATCAAATCAAACGGTATGTCGAAGAATGGGGCGCCGACGGAGTAATCATTCACTTCGTGAAAAGCTGCCGCTTGTTTTCTGCCGGACAGGGCGACATGCGCGATTACTTTACGAAAGTGCTGGGCGTGCCGACGCTTTATATCGAATCCGATTTGGAAGACCCGCGCTATTTTTCTGAGGCGCAGTTGAAGAATCGCATCGATGCGTATTTCGAAGCGCTGGAACATCAGAAGATGACCAGGGCAATTGCTGCTGTTTGATTACTCGTAAGCGGCTCTGCCGCTTGATGTGCGGAAAGGCTCAGCCTTTCCGAGAATGGAATTTGAAAAAGAAGTTCGAGGCTACGCCTCGAACAGGGTTGGAGGCGCAGCCTCCATGTCAGTAAGAGCCCGACGGAAAGGCAGAGCCTTTCCGCACATCGGGCGGCAAAGCCGCACCCTGTGCTCCGTCGAAAGGTTGATAAATGAGATTCGCTGCCGGAGTTGACGTAGGTTCCACCCAAACCAAAGCCGTCGTGATGCAGGAAAGCGCCGGAATTGTCGGCCGCGCGTTGACCGATACCGGCGCGAATGTGATCAAGGCCGCCGAAAATGCGTTTCACCTTGCCTGCCGCGAGGCGCGTATCGATCCGCGCGACGTCGGGTTTGTCGTCGGCACCGGCTATGGCAGATACAAAATCACTTTCGGCAATGCACAGATGACTGAGATTAGCTGTCACGCGCGCGGCGCCAGTTACATTTTCCCTTCCACGCGAACAGTAATCGACATGGGCGGCCAGGACGCGAAAGCCATAAGCATCGGCGCCGACGGGCAGGTGCTCGACTTTGTGATGAACGACAAATGCGCCGCGGGGACGGGTCGATTTCTCGCCAATGCCGCTGATGTCATGGGAAT
>DATISD010000354.1:0-1854 GCA_035469005.1 Pyrinomonadaceae bacterium
CGCGATCTCAAAAATGAACTGGCGATAGCGCTCGGCGTTCCCGCTAACCGGCTGCGCGCGCATTTTCACAACGTCGAACACCATCGCGCGCACCTGGCCAGCGCTTTTTTTGTTTCACCGTTCGATCGCGCCGCGCTGCTATCGATCGACGGCTTCGGCGACTTTGTCTCTACGATGTGGGCCACAGGAGAAGGGAGCTCGATCAACGTTCTGGGCCAGGTTGAATATCCGCACTCGCTTGGCATTGTTTATACAGCAACGACACAGTTTCTCGGTTTTCCGCATTACGGAGACGAAGGCAAAGTGATGGGTTTGGCGCCCTATGGCCGTCCGCGTTTTATCGATCAGTTTCAGGAAATTGTTCGTACGGAACCTGGCGGAAAGTTTCGTTTGGATTTGAATTACTTTCGTCATGCCAGCGACGGCGTCGAGATGACCTGGGAGGGCGGCTCGCCGAGGATCGGCCAGATCTTCTCAGATGAATACGCGCGCACGTTCGGACCGCCGCGTGATCCCGGTTCACAGTTGCTGGATCGCGAGTCGGACATAGCAGCGAGTCTGCAATTGCGACTTGAGCAGGTGGCGTTTCACGTATTGAATCATCTCCACGAGGAAACGGGCCTGACCGATCTGGGCTTAGCCGGCGGAGTTGCTTACAACTCCGTTATGAACGGGAAGATTCTCAGGCACACACCGTTTCGCCGGATCTTTGTCCAGCCGGCCGCCGGTGACAGCGGCACGGCTTTGGGAGTCTGCTACCAGATTTGGAACGAAACGAAACCGCAAAGAGCAAAGAGCGAAGGACAAAGCGCTAAAGACGCATCAGGCTTTGCGCCTGGGTCTTTGCCCTTTGCTCCTTACACCGGACCGGATTTTTCAGACGATGAAATAAGACGCGAACTCCAGACTTCGAATCTCGAGTATGAAAATCTTTCTGATGACGAGACAGTTGTGCGTGCGGCAAAGGACATCGCCGGCGGATTAATTGTCGGTTGGTTTCAGGGGCGGATGGAGTTTGGCCCGCGGGCGCTCGGGAATCGCTCAATTCTGGCTGACCCCAGAGGCGCCAAGATGAAAGAGATCCTGAACGATCGGATCAAAAAGCGCGAGCCATTTCGCCCATTTGCGCCGTCGATCCTTGCTGAACACGTCGCTGACTTCTTTGAACAAACGCATCCGGCGCCGACCATGCTGATGGTCTACACGATAAAACCTGAACGGCGCGCCGAGATACCAGCCGTCACGCACATCGACGGGTCGGGGCGATTGCAAACGGTGACGCGCGACTTAAACCCAACGTATTACCGTCTGATTGAGAGCTTCTTTAAGTTGACGGGCGTGCCGATCGTTTTGAACACGTCGTTCAACGAGAACGAGCCCATCGTTTGCACGCCGCGAGATGCGATCGATTGTTTCCTGAAGACGAGAATTGACGTTTTATATCTCGGCAACTGCGCTCTGCGAAGAAGTGAGCAGGGTTCAGCATTCGCCTGAGATTTCGCAGTATGTGGAAGCGCAGAAAGTGGCTGACAAATAGAATTGAATTTCGCATGAGCGAATGAAAGTACTGTTACTCAATCAATGCTTCTGGCCTGACGTTGTCGCAACTGGGCAGCAACTCACTATGCTGGCCCGGAGACTAAGCGAACGCGGGCATCAGGTGACGGTCATCACCAGCCGGCGTGGCTACGACAATCAGAAGCTAATCTTCGCTAAAAACGAGCGTTGGCAGGGAATTGAGATCTTTCGGATCTCGTCGGTCGGGTTGGGCAAGGCCAGCCGCTGGCGGCGCGCCCTGAACTTCGGGAGCTTTTTATTAGCTGGTGCAGGGCGCCTGCTCCTCATACCGAGACA
>DATISD010000355.1:0-2069 GCA_035469005.1 Pyrinomonadaceae bacterium
GTTGCCGTTACAGCACGGGCAGCGTTAGATTTGGAGTGCGCCGGCAGAGCGAAGCGGCGACGGCGCTTTTGATCCAACAAACGATACTGTCTGAAATCCAAAGCGGTGTCGCGCTCCGCTTGCCACCGCACTCCAAAGCTAGCTATCGCTCGCGGTTCTGACACAACGTTTGGAACTTTCATCTGCTTCATGCGTGTTGAGCAAAGGAGCGACCAACCTGTCTGAGCAATCGCAAACTTCAAAAACCTGCTTCCGTAAAAAAGGAGAATTGAGTGATGATTTCAATCAGGGTCCCTCGGGCGATCTTTTTCACCACAGTGTGCGCTTGCCTTCTGGCGACTGTGCCGGCAGCGTTCGGTCAGGAACCAGCGCAGAGCCCAAGCCAGACTCGCCAGGCACAGCGTGACGACGATACGAATCTCGATACGCAACTTTATCTGATTCTGGCCACCAATCGAGATATCGAGGACGGAAAAATGCCTCCTGCTCTCGATCCAGTTATGAAGCGGCTGCGCGAGTCGCTGCCATTCAAGCACTACACACTCGCCGGCACTTTTCTCAATCGCGTTAAGAATTTCGGCCGCCTGGATGTGAGCTGGGTTGGTGGGCCTTTTGTGAATGCGTCAGCGCCGGTGGGCAATCCCAGCTTCAATCAGTTCGGAGCGCAGGTAACGCTCGCCACCGACAGCGACGGCGCCCAAATTGTCCGCTTGAGAGATTTCAGATTCGGCGCCAAGGTACCGATTGTCGTGGCGCGCCCAAACACACCGACTAACGCCTCTACCGCTGAGCAGACTTTGCCGGTCGTAAACTATGAATCGGTGGGACTGCATACCGACCTGAGCATGAGGGAAGGCGCGCCCGTGATTGCCGGCACGCTTCACGTCGGACCTTCCGGCGACGCCATCGTGGTGGCCATATCAGCGCGACGCGCAAACTGAGTTGCCGGCACGCACGCCTCCGGCGTGCTGTCTGCGAGATGCGATCAACTTCACCAGTAAGCAGGCCGGAGGCGCGCGTACCGAGTTCTGGCACGCCAGGCGCAAGTAAACTCCACCGGGGGCGGGCATCCTCGCCCGCATTGTATTAAACTCTGGAGGAGTAAAATGGAAAAGAACGGCTTGCGTTTGTTAATTGTTGATGATGAAGAAGCCGCCAGATATGGAATCAGGCGCGCGCTCGAAACTTTCGGTTGCGAGATCGGCGAAGCCGACAGCGCCGAAACCGCGCGCGCCTTGATCAACGAGAAGAACTTCGACTTGCTGCTGCTCGACGTCAATCTCCCAGGCATCAGCGGACTGGAATTCCTCAAAGAGCTTCAAACCGAATCCGAAAACAGTAAAATTGAAGCGCCGCTAGTGATCATCATTACTGCGCATGGCTCAGAACGGCTTGCGGTCCAGGCGGTCAAGAGCGGCGCGTACGACTACGTCTCGAAGCCTTTCGAGTTGGATGACCTGCGGCTGGTCGTTAAGAACGCTTTCGAGACGATCAAACTGCGAAGAGAGAATCGTTCGCTCCGTCGCCGTATTGAGATTGAAAGCTCACAGCGTGGCGCGTTGCTGGGGAATTCGAAAGCGATGCAGCAAGTGCTGGCGACCATCGAGAAGGTCGCCGACACCGATGCGACGGTGCTCGTGCGGGGCGAATCAGGCACGGGTAAAGAGCTGGTCGCGCGCGAACTGCACGAGCGCAGCACGACGCGCAGCAGCGGCCCTTTCGTCGCAGTGAACTGTGCCGCCTTACCGACTGAACTAATCGAATCCGAGCTTTTTGGCCACGAAAAGGGCGCTTTTACGGGGGCTGCAGCGCGTCGCAAAGGAAAATTTGAGCAGGCAAATGGCGGGACTTTGTTCCTGGATGAGATTGGCGACATGAGCGCCAACGTGCAGGCGAAGCTTCTGCGCGCACTGGAAGAGAGGCGGATTGAACGGCTTGGCGGCGATGAATCCATTCCCGTCGATGTGCGCATCGTGAGCGCGACTCATCGGGCGCTGGAAGAAGAAATCGACAACGGAAACTTTCGCGCCGATCTGTTTTATCGGCTGCGGGTCGTGACTATCGACATT
>DATISD010000356.1:0-3118 GCA_035469005.1 Pyrinomonadaceae bacterium
ACCTCCTCATGCTGATTGAACCCAATCTCAAGAACCACGTGGCCATGCGCGCGCAGGAAGTCAGGTGCTTCCTTCAAGAGCCTGCGGATCACTGAGAGTCCGTCCGGCCCACCATCGAGCGCGGCTTGTGGTTCGTGCCGCACCTCGCGTTGCAAGAGTGTCAGTTCGCGCGTCGGAACGTATGGAGGGTTGGAAAAAATCACATCGAACTGATCTGACGAATCCAGCGCGCAAAATAGATCTGATTCGACCAACAGCAGGCGATTGTTGACCGCATGCCGTTCAGCGTTACGCTTCGCCACCGCCAAAGCTGCGGAAGAAAGATCAGTGGCAACCGCGCTTGCCTGAGGCAGTTCCTTAAGCAGTGAGATGGCGATGCACCCGGAACCGGTTGCGATATCTGCGAACCGCGGCGCCAGCCCGTCTCCGAGCATCTCCAATCCTACTTCCACGATCAATTCGGTTTCCGGACGAGGAATTAAGACGTCAGGCGTTACCTCAAAGTCGAGCTTGAAAAACTCCTGGTGGCCGGTGAGATATTGTAGCGGGTAGCCTTCGCCGCGGCGGGCAACGAGGGATCGGTATCGATCAAACTGTTTGAGCGAAAGACTCTCCTCGCCGTGCGTCAGCAGGAAGGTGCGATCGCGATCGAGAACGTGCATAAGGAGTAGATTGGCTTCGTTCCGCGACTCGTCAACCCCCGCCGTATTCAACGTCGCGGATCCCTCTGTAATTGCGCTCTTAATTGTGGCGCTCACCTTGGGATTCGATTCTTATTCCCAGAATGTATTGCTCGCTTCCCGATTCTATATTAGGCTTGGTCTCGAATCGTAAATTGTTGGGCGCTTTTCCGGAAATTTTGCATTTCGGAAGAGAGCAAATTGACAGTCGGTGCCGATGCGTGTTCAGCGGAACACCGGCGCGATTGATCATTTATTTTGGGTAGCACGAAACGAGTCTCGTTTCTTCCCGTACGGACGGCGGAACCTCTGGGCCGTGTGCTCGGAGGTTCCGCAGTTCAAAGGGCGGAGCTTTAGCATTTTTAGCCGAAGGAGATGTCTCCTGAAAATGGGCGCACTGGCGAAAAGCCTTCTACTTTTTGCGCTGAATTGGCTGGACGCGCAACTAACGCTGTTCTGGATTCACTCGAACGTGGCGACTGAAGGAAACGGCCTGATGAACCAGCTGCTCAAGCTGGGTGACGCTCCTTTTTTGCTGGTGAAAATCGCCATCGGTGCTTTTGCCGCTTACATGCTTTACCGGGCCTCGCACCTGGCGTTGGCTCGTCATGGCATGCGCCTTGTGCTCACGATTTACGGACTGCTGATGATGGCCCATTTCGCGACCGGGGTGGTTGCGCTCGGCTGGCCCGCACCACTGGCAGTCGTTACTTACATCAGCAACGTTCCCTACACATTGCTGACGCTGCTTGGCTAAGAAGGAACAGGCTTCTCCACCTCAGCTGAACCCCCCTGTTTTTTACCATTCTTCGGGAACTCGAAGGGTCGCTCGCGCGTTTTGCAAATGCGCGTTGCACAACCGTAAACTGGTATCGCTGCATCTCAGACTCGGTTAAGAATTCGGGAGTTTTGGCTTATGTACAGAGTTTCGGCACGACAGATTTTGGTAATCGCATTTGCCTCGGCACTTTTCGCTGCGGTCACGGTTTTAGGGTTTCAGCAGTTGTCCGGTCGCTTTCAACCGTTCGGTTCGGCGTTGACTATTTCGGAGCCGGCGAATATCAGCGATCCTTCACTGGCCACTGATGAGCAGAACAATATTGAAGTTTATAGAGCGATCGCGCCCGGCGTGGTTTACATCCAATCAACGACAACGGTCCGCGATTTCTTTGGGTTGTTTGCACAACAAAGAGAAGGCGCTGGTTCCGGATCAATAATCGACGATCAGGGCGATATCCTGACCAACTATCACGTAATTGCGGACGCCGAAAAGTTGACGGTCAGTTTCGGCAGCGGCAAAGACTATCCGGCGCGGGTTATCGGAAAAGATCCAGATACCGACTTGGCCGTGATTAGATTGTTAGAACCGCCGAAGGAGGCGCTCACGATTGTGCCGCTGGGCGATTCTGACAAGCTGGTCGTAGGGCAAAAAGTCTTGGCGATCGGAAATCCGTTTGGTCTTGATCGCACTTTAACGACCGGAGTCATCAGCGGACTTGAGCGACCGATTCGCGCGCAGAACGGACGACAGATTGAAGGAGCGATTCAAACTGATGCTTCGATCAATCCGGGGAATTCTGGCGGACCGTTACTCGATTCTCGCGGGCGTATGATTGGCATCAACTCACAGATTGAGTCGCCGTCGGGAGCGTCAGCGGGAGTTGGATTTGCCATTCCGGTGAACATCGCGAAACGGATCGTTCCGCAATTGGTACGTAATGGCGCAGTGTCGCGACCCAACCTCAGCATCACCTCGCGCGATGTCGAGTCCCTCGGCCGGCAAGCGTCGTTACCGGTTTCGGAAGGCGTTTTGATTTGGTATGTCCGCCCGGGCGGCGCTGCCGCGAACGCAGGTCTGCGCGGCATGGTTCAAACTGAAGATGGAGACGTGGAACTCGGCGATATCATCGTCTCGGTTGATGGTGAGAAAGTCGCCGACAACGACGGCCTATATCGAATCCTCGATAAACATCACATCGGTGACACTGTTAACGTCGAGATTATTCGACGCGGGCGCCGGATGACTGTTCCGGTTCGATTGACTGAACCAGTTCCTGCGCGTCGTCGTGGGCTTGAAGAGTAGCCGGCGGTCGGTGGTGGAAATGAGAAACGCGCGTCGTTGCGAAACGGCGCGCGTTATTTTTTGAGTCATCCAACCGAAGCTGTTGCAGCTACAGTGGTCAGCTTTCCTTATCCTGGCGGCCACGTCATCTCACGTCCGCCCAGCACGTGCGCGTGCAAATGAAAAACAGACTGGCCGGCGCCACGTCCCGTATTGATGACCGTGCGATAGCCACCGCTTTCAGATAATCCATGCTCGTAGGCAACGCGGGCAGAGATTCGCAGCAGATGGCCAAGCAGCGACTCGTCCTTTTGCGATGCGTCATCGAGCGACTCCATGTGTTCGCGCGGAATGACCAGCAGGTGTGTCGGGGCCT
>DATISD010000357.1:0-2926 GCA_035469005.1 Pyrinomonadaceae bacterium
CGCCCACGGCTTTGCTGGAAAGCGAAGGATTGCTGAGTCCGTATTTCACAGCCGTGCATGCCATTCATGTAACGCCAAAAGCAATTACCGCATTTGCCCGGACTGGGGCTATGGTTTGCGCGTGTCCGACAACAGAAAGAAATCTTGGTGATGGCGTCGTGCCGGCGCACGAATATCAAAGACAGGGTTCGTCGATTTGTCTGGGCACTGACAGCCACGCGCAGATTGATTTGCTCGAGGATGCTCGGGAGCTCGAGTATCATATTCGTTTGCAGAAGCTTGAGCGCGCGGTACTTAGCTCCCGCGACGGATCGCCGGCGGATGATGAGCTACGTGAGGGCCGCGCTTCTGACACGGCGCGGTATCTCTTTGACTGCGCAACCATCAACGGCGCTCGCAGCATTGATGCGCCCAACGGTACACTTGCCTCCGGCAAGCCCGCCGACTTCTTCACGGTTGATTTGGACGATCCGGCGATTGCCGGCGCGTCGCAAAATGATCTATTAGCCGGCATCGTCTTCACTCTTTCCCGCGCGGCTGTGCGCGAGGTTGTCGTCGGCGGCAGGCCAGTTGTTTCCGAGGGCCGCCATCTGATCCAGGAAGAGGTTGGCGAACGATTTAGCGATTTACAGAAGAAGTTGTGGGGTTGAATACAGAGTGCGCCGGCAGATGCGGGAGCGACTACGCCCCGGTTTGGAGTTCCGCATTTCGGCGGAATTGAGTTCATGAGCGATTCGGCCTAAAGGCGGCCTCCCGAAACAATCCAAAGCGCCGTCGTCGCTTCGCTCTGCCGGCGCACTGCAAATAACATGACGGTCGAAAACACTCTCAGAGATCTCGTGGCCATCGACTCTGTCTCTTCGCGCTCGAACGCTGAGATCATTTCCTATCTGCAAACGAGATGCGAAGCGCGCGGTTTCAACATCAAAACGTATTCCCACTTCGATGGAAACGGCATCGAGAAGATCAATTTAGTGGCACAGACTTCAGTCTGTGAATCGCCGGCTGAAGCCGGTGCCACTGAACTTGCACTCGTCGGGCACACCGACACTGTCCCTTATGATCCAAATTGGAATGAAGCGCTGCAATTGACTGAAGTGAATGGAAAGCTTTTCGGTCGTGGCGCCTGCGACACTAAAGCATTCATCGCGACGGCGCTCACGGCGATTGAAAGCGTCGATCTGGCTCAACTCAAAAAACACCTGGCACTCGTGTTCACCGCGGACGAAGAGATTGGCTGCCTGGGCGCAAAGCGTCTGGTGAAAGCAAAGCCGTTCACTGCTCGTTACGCGATTGTCGGCGAACCGACTTCGCTGCAACCGATGCGCGCCGGCAAAGGTTATTGCCTCGCTGAAGTGACCGTGCGCGGACGCGAAGCCCACAGCGCGTATCCGCAGCTTGGCGCGTCGGCGATCTTTCGTGCCGCGCGTTTGATTGAACGAATTGAAAGGATCGCCGAACAGTTGCAGAGCGATCAGCGCGAAGCTTTCGATCCGCCTTACACGACCCTCAACGTCGGCGTCATCAAAGGAGGTTCAGGAAAGAACGTCGTCGCCGGAGAATGCCGCTTCACCCTCGAGTGGCGAACGATCCCCGGTCAAGAATCTGATTACGTGCTGAACGCAGTCAGACAGGAAGTCGAGCATTTGCGCAGCACCGACCCTGACTTCCTCTGCGAAATCGACGCAGCCCGCGCGGATGATAGCTTTGAAACGGCTGCCGCCTCTGAGATGGTGCAATTCCTCGAACAAGCTTCACGCAAATCTTCCGGCACAGTCGCTTTCGGCACTGAGGCTCCGAGCATGATCGCGCTCGGCTCCGAGGCCGTCGTCTTTGGGCCGGGCGACATTCGCGTGGCTCACCGCACTGGCGAATTTGTTCCGGTCGCGGAACTCAATCAGTGCGCTGAAATCCTCCTCCGGGCAATCCAACACTTCTGCCTGTAAACTCGTAAAGTTCACCTTCAGGCAACCGCGGATGTAACGCAATCCTCGAATCAAACGTTATAATTACCGTAATAACTTCCTGAGAGGTCAGCTTGAAATATTTCGCTCCTTTGATAAATCCCCGCGCTTTGCGGATCTTTGTGATTTCACTGATGTTCTTCGCTGTTGTCCCGTTCGTCTCAACAGTATGCGCGCAGAGTGATAACAGCCCTTTTCCGCAGCCTACGCAACTTCAGCAAGGGCCGCCGTTAACCAATCAGGAATTTGTGCGGATGCTCTACCAGTTGCCCACGCATCCTGAGCAGCGCGACCGTCTGATGGATGATATTCGCAAGCGGGGCATCGCTTTTCCAATTACGCCCGGGTTGCGTTCGCTGGTGGCTACGAAAAGCGGAAACGACTCTTCGTTAATTCACACTTTGGAAGAGGCCGATCGCCGGCGCACAAACCCGACAATCGCGACCTTGCCCCCGGAAGCGGAAGCAATCGAATTGTTGGAGCGAACCCGTATGGCAACGCTGGGCGCAGCCGAGACGATGCCTGACTATCTGGTGAAACAACAGATCACGCGCTCCCAAGCCTTTGGTCAGAGCAGGAACTGGACGCCCTACGATCGCTTGAGCATCGCCGTTAGTTATCGCCAAAGCGCCGGCGAGGAATACAAACTGCTTTCAGTTAACGGCGTCCCGGCAACGGAAGATCAAAGTTACAACATGAAACTGGGCGGGACGATTTCGATGGGTGAGTACGTCTCGGCGTTGAAGGAGTTATTTAGTCCTGATAGCCGCGCGGAATTCCACGCGGTCGACACCGACACTCTGCGCAGCCGGCGAACGATCATCTACGAGTACGAAGTGAAGAAGGAATTCTCGCGCCAGTCGCTCGGCTGGGGCGAAGGCGGATCGATCAAGCAACAAACCATCTCGGGGTATCGCGGGCGCATCTGGGTCGATCGCGAAAACAATCGCGTGCTGCGGCTG
>DATISD010000358.1:0-5590 GCA_035469005.1 Pyrinomonadaceae bacterium
GTTGAATCCAAAGCGGCGTCGGCGCTTCGCTCTGCCGCCGCACTCCAAATTGGCGGGATGCAAACCTTCGCTCGAAAGGTGTCGATTCATGAAGCTACGTTCTGATGAGGGCGATTCAGTCTGTCCCGTCGAAATTATCTCCGCGGGCCCCTGTGGAATCCTCCGAATTCGCTTTGCGGTTATTTCTGACGTTTGCGCCTGAACCGCAGAGGAGGAACCGAAGCCTTCGCAGAGGAAGGCAGAGTTGGCTGAAATTCGGCACAACCTCTGTGTCCAAACACTTGCCTTACGACACGCGCTGGCGTTAACATGCAGCCGTCCAAACAGGTTGATTTTATGCGGGATCGGCTTTATCTATACCTTCATTCCGAAGACTGAGTGAAAGCCGGAGGTTGAATATGGTTGACTTTCTCCTGTCAATTGTAGGACTGGCCTCGCTGGGTGGCGCGATTTATGTGTTTTTCTTCAGGTTCATTGGCCAAAACGGGCATTGGATGTGGGATGGCGTCACAGCCGTCGTCCTGGCCGTGGTCTTCTGCGCCTGCGCGTTGCTGTTGTTCCTGCGCCATGTGAATAAGGAAGAGGAGATTCACATTACCCAGTAGGATGAACTGCAAGTATCACTGCTCGATACCGGATGATTGCTTGCGACAGACCTGCTGTAACGAAAATCGTTTCGCCGGAGCGAGCCCGAACGTTTCACCGGCGAGAGGAAGTTTGATCGAGCGACGCCGTTTGCGCCAGCGGTAATTGCGCCTGCGCAAATGGCGTTTTCGTTTTTTACTAATCCCGAAATACTCAATCTCTGGATCAATTCGATATCTCTCTAAGGAGTAATTATAAAAATGCTCTTCCCCGCGATGTTGTTATTGCAAACCGGCGTGACTGCCAAACAACCGGCATACTTTGCCGCTGTACTGATTGGATCGCTGGTTCTCGGCGGTCTCGGCTGGCTGATAGCGGCGGTACTCGGATTTGCTCGCGCCAGGGCATTTGGAGCTTCCACCCGCTGGTTTAGTTTTGCCGCGGTATGCCTGCTGATTTATCACATCCAGTTTGTGCTGCTTGGCTTTATCGCCGTGATGGGTGCACAGCAGAATGACTTTGATTCCGTGCTCGGCTTTGGCGCATTCTTCAATGTTTTTATCGTGGCGGGGGCATTTTGCGCGATTATGGGCTTTGTGCGATTGACGAATCCGCGTTGAGTGTTTGGAGTACCGCCTTCGGGGGGAATCCTCGAAACGATTGTCCGCCTGAAGGCGGAACTCCAAACCAAACATCCATGGTCAGAAAACGATTGCTGTTCGCCGCGTTCGCATTAATTGCGGGCGCGGCAATTTTGTTCGCGATTTACAACTGGCGCAGCCCCGGCACGCGCCACCGGGCGGGGTTTGTCCAAACACTCGGCGGAAGATTCGTAATCGATCGCCGGCCCTTTCGCTTTGCCGGCGCCAACGTGGCCGTGATGTATCGTGACGAAGATCGCGCGCGCATGCCCGAGACGCTGCGCCAGGCCGCGCGCGTGGGCATCAAAGTCGTGCGTGTTTGGGCTTCGGGCGAAGGTGGGCCAAACGATGTCAAACCGATCGCCGACTTCAATGACTGGCCGCGCACCCACTCGTTTCGAAACCGGCCCGGCGAATGGAATGAAGCTGAGTTTGTTTTTCTCGATCAGGTTTTGGCTGAAGCTGCGCGCAACAACTTACGCGTGCAACTTTGTTTGACGAACTGGTGGCGCGACACCGGAGGCGTGACGCAATACTTGCGTTGGGCAGGCATTAACGGCGCCGATGATGACAAGTTTCCGTTCGGCATCAATCTCGAAATCGCGATGCAGTTTTATACGAACGAAATGACGCGCCGGCTTTATCGCGAGCACCTCGAAAAGATCGCCACGCGTCGCAATACGGTGACGGGAACTCTTTATCGCGACGATCCAACCATCTTCGGTTATGAATTGATAAACGAAGCCCAATGCCTGACCGGCCGTTGGGAAGAGAGACGGACCTGGTTCAACGAGATGAGCAGTTATCTCAGGTCGCTCGATCCCGATCATTTGATTGGGCCGGGTGATTGGGGCTACCGCTCTGCGGCCGAACGGCGCGAGTGGCTCAAGGATCATGCCTTGCCGAACGTCGACTACTGCGACGTTCATAATTACCCGATCAACGACGGGGATGTTTTCGTTGATTCGCCAAAAGCGCTGGGCGAGTTTATCGAGAATCGAGTCGCCGCCGCGGATTCAATTAGAAAGCCGCTGGTGTTTGGCGAATTTGGCATGGCCCCCGAAGGTTACAAAGGATTCAGCCAGGTCGATTGGTATCGCGCGTATTTCGATCATGCGGTGCGGGAAGGCGCGGGCGGCGCAATGTTTTGGACTCTGACTCCCGACCCCCACCGCGGTTATGGAGTCACGTATTCGACGCCGCGCGATGCAGGGGTGCTGGCCGAAGTGACCGGCGCATCGCGGCTGTTTCAATCGCTGGCCAACGCGACGCCGCCGCCAGGACTCACGAACGCCGGCAGGCATCTGATCCCTCGTCAATTCGCTTTCGACCGGCCTGACACGGACGAGGCCGTTCAGCCAAAAACCATTTATCAGCAGGACGGATCGATTCTCTATCGCTTTTCGCCGAACGCGGTTGTGCGCGGCAGATTCGAAAAACTTGGCGGCGGCGACGGATACATCTGGGGCGCCGGCGCCGGCTTCTTTGAGTTTGTCCTTCCCGGCCGCCAGGACCGCCGCAAGGTGGGAGCGATTCTGGTGCGTGCGCACCTCCAGCCGGTTTTGCCGGTAGACGCGAAACCTGGTTGGATCAAGACACGCGTGACTCTGTTTGTTAACGGAACTGATTGCGGCTCGCGCCTAATTCCATGGGAGGATGCGAAGACGCCGCTCATTCAGGAATGGAAGATTGACTCGTGGTTGCCTCGTCTGCGGGTCGCGCGAGGATATCCGGTAACAATTCGCTTTACGGTGACGCCGGAATCGGATTGGCTCTACGGTATTAACATCTCCAACTGGCCCGAGGGCTACAACTCTCACGACGCGTTGCCGGTCGAGGTTGAGATTCGATAGCCTCGACCTTCTTAAGAGCCCGATTGCTCCTTCCGCAAAATCGTCTTAGGGCGAGATCTCAAGCCGTGGAAGGATCAGCCGTCAGCGCGGTATTCAAGTCCACTGGATTAAGAGTCCTTCCGCTCAGTTTCAGCTTGGCGTTCTGTGCGTACTGTAATACTTTCGCGCCGGCAAAACTGGAATGAGACGGATCCGGTCGCGGCAGCGGTGGAGTGAAATTGCCTCCCATTTGGGCCAACTGAAATACCCAGACGGCGGCTCGATTGTCTGCACCAATGAATTGGGCCGCCAGATGGTGCGAGCAATAGACGCCGGGCTTGAATCCATTGTCGACGACCGCCTGTAGCCATGCCTTGTAGTAATCAATGAACGGTTGGTGTACGGGAGGTCCGGTTTCAACATCCAGATAAATCACTGAGCCAGCGGGAAAATCCGCCTGGCGTGACAAGCCCGCGGCATTCGCACCGTCGATATGCCCCTGCGCCGAAGTGAGATTCAGCGATCCAGGCGGCGATTGTTGCTGACCTACGTACACGGGAGCAAAGCCAAAACCCAGTCCTTGCAGAAACGTTCGTTTGCTCATCCATCCCGTATCGCCGTGTGAAGGCGCCGGCGCCAGATAGAATCCGGTGAAGTCTATTCGCGCTTCAATACGCAGCCGCTGCATTATGTTGTCGCCGGGGTATCCCGATCTATCAAAGCCCAGGAATATTGGCATGACCTATCCTCCTTCAGTTTTGACGAGTCAAAAATAAGGGGCGAAAAAGCAATTGAGTCGTAACGTCGTTCGTAAGCGACGCTTACTCAGGACTCAATATTGAGATCATCTCGTGGAGGTCTTGCATTCTCAGGAAAACAAGAGTTGCGAGGTGACGAAACATTATTACAGGTGGAATTTCCAGTCAAAGAAATTAGCAAACTATCTGAATTTGAGAGAATGGGTCAGTTTAAGGAACGCCAAAGCCTGGCCGCATAGTCATGCAAAGCCCGCATTCATTCAGGGATTTTTCGTGTCCGCTCAGACCACGGTACGCTCATTTCATTTCTTCTCGCTCTTAAAACGCTGGCCTCCAATGAGCATTAACAATCCGCAGATTACACAGATTGCGCTGATTCATTTCTAATCTGCTTCATCTGCGTAATCTGCGGATAATCGCTCGCCTCACAGCGGTCTGGTCTCACCGCCCGTCGGACTTGTTCCCCAGCGTTCGCGCATGCGCTCCCTGATGCGTTCGCGCTCCTCGGGCGTCATCTGTTCCATGCGCTCGGCGACTCGCTGGGCGACTCGATCGGCTATGCGATCGCCGGCGTGTCGTGACCTCGAGTGTCCTGAGCCGCTCATACCGAATCCGCCAAAAAGGATGCGGCAGAGGATCAAGAGACCGAGCGCTTGCCAGAAGCCAATTTCCGGGACTCCAAAGAGCGGCGGCAGCAGCCAATTCCAAAGGTGCAGAACGATCTCGCCGCCTATGAAGGCGAAAAGCATTATTCCCACGATTGCCAGCGGCGCAATCCAAATCAAATTCTTTCCACTTGGTCTCATGTTCCGTTTCCTCACTCCGTTCGTAAATTCGTCGTGAACCCGTCAGGTACGCACACCTCTGGCGTGCTTTTCCCAGAGCACGCCGGAGGCGTGCGTACCGTTGGCTCTCTTTAACTCATGAACTCGTCGTAAATTTCTTGCAGACGCTTGCGCAGATGTAGCACTGCATAACGCTTGCGCGCGAGCAGCGTATTCATGCTCGTGCCCGTGGCGGCGGCCATCTCCTTAAAGCTGCGCCCTTCGAATTCATGCGCCACAAATACTTCGCGTTGCTCCAACGGCAACTCGTTAATCGCCAGCTCCAACTCCTCGAGCAGAACGTTGCGCGCATAAACCGCTTCAGGTCCATCATCGGGCGAAGGCAAAAGCCCTTCGAGCCGAAACTCGCTCTCTTCTTCCGCCGTGTACCGCGACCTGTTGGTTTGCGAACGGCCGCTGTAGCGCAGGTTGTTAACCTGCGCCGTTTCCATTTCATCGCCAACCCTTTCCGTCTTCTTCTCGCGCCACAGATCGATAATTCGATTTCGGGCCACGCGAAACAGCCAACCGGTGACGTGATCGATCGGCATCAGCAGGCGATTCGCTTCCACCAGCTTGTAGAAGACGTCCTGCAAGATGTCTTCAGCGTCGAGCGGGTCGGGGACGCGCCGGCGAATGAAGCTGCGCAGACGCGACTGCTCGCGCTTAACGACCTCAGAGATCCTCTGGTCCTGCTCAGCCATGGGCCACTGTTTTTTCAGCGCCTCGTGCACCTACTAGTGAAGACGAACGAGCGCGAGAAATATTGTAGGGAAGTGTACTCGCTAACCTTTAACAATTACGGTCGCCATGACCGAGTTGTTCGCGGTGTTCAGGTCAGCACCGGAGCGATAGCGACCGGGTTATTCCCTCACCATCGGAGATGGTTAGGGGAAAGGTTGCGCCGGATTCATGAGGCGCGAAGCGCCGTCATTAAATAGCCCCGACCG
>DATISD010000359.1:0-4364 GCA_035469005.1 Pyrinomonadaceae bacterium
ACTCTTCACAATTCGAAAGGAGTTAATTATGCCCAAACCAGTGGTAAAGGAAGGCAAAGTAATTTCCTCGCGGGGGAAATTCTACGTCCAGATGGGTCGCACCCGGAAGGAAATCCCAGCGGCCCTGGCTGACGCAACCGCTCTGAAGAAGATCGCCGGACAGACCACATCCGTGACGCTCTTCGGAAAGAGTATCGTCGCCGTCGGCAGGCGGCCCGGGCCGATCATCATCTGTTACGTTCCGGCTCCAGATGTCTTTAAGGCGATTCAACCCGACCTGCAGCGGTTGCTGCAAAAGAAATACATGGATGCCGGCATCCTGCCGGGCTGAGGTAAAAGTGGTCTATCAAAGCAAACAGTCATTGGCGTTTGAAAACGTGGTGGTGGAGGTGACCCAAGCCTGCCACCACCGCTGTTTGCACTGCTACAATTTTTGGCGAGAAGACCGGGCTCCGGTTAAGGATCCCGAGAGTCTTTCGCGTCCGGAAATACTCGAGATTATCCGAAAAGTTCGGCGCGACACGCCCTTGCGGCAAGTCGCGCTGTCAGGAGGCGAGCCGTTGCTCCGATCGGATCTGCCAGAGATCGCAACCGATCTGGCAAACGAAGGACTGAATGTCGTCGTGATTACCAGCGGCACGTTGTTGACGGACGAGCGTTTGGAGCGTTTCCCCGCGGGGACCGTTTTCGAATTCACGCTGTTCAGTATTGACGCTGAATTGCACGATCGAATCGCCGGCCGAAAAGGCGCCTTCGCGAAAGTGATTCGTGGCATTCAACGCGCCGGCCAGCATAATTTTCGGCTCGCGTTGGCTTGCGTGATTAATCGACTCAACGCGCACGATGTGCTTCAGACGATCGAACTCGGCATTGCTTTAAAGGCTGAAGCCGCATTGTTCAATCGCATCAATCTCACATATTCCACAATGCCCCTGGCGGATCAACTTGTTCCGACGGTGCAGCAATTGAAGCAGGCTCTGGCCGCCGCCAATGAAGCTGCGCGCTGTTATGGCATTTCGGTCGCCGTGTCCGTGCCCATCCCTCCGTGCTTAATTGATATCAGCAGTTATAAGAATCTTCACTTCGGGTGGTGCCCGCGGGGTGGCGAGGGCGCGTACTACACAATCAGCTACAACGGATTAGTCCGGCCCTGCAATCATTCGTCGATGATCCTCGGAGATTTGCGAAAGGAAGGTTTTGCCGAGATTGTCAGACGCGAACAGACTCGCGCTTACTGGCAACCAGTTCCGCCGGAATGCGAGGATTGCCGCCATCCTCTGCGCGATTCATGTCGTGGCGGTTGCCTGGCCGCCAGTTATGAATGTTATGGCGCCGGAAACCGGATAGACCCCTTCGTCGCCACCTTCCTGTCGGCTTGATCAGAGCAGCACATTGATTTGTTCAGAGTGTAACTTTTGGGCCGTTGCTTACAGGCAGGCTCGAGCTTGAACTCTAAAATGCTAACTCCCGGACGCAGCCAGAACTTCCGCGGCTTCCGCGTTGCGCTTGACAATCACGAGTGTGATGTCGTCCGCCGCGGGTGTGCCCTGGCAAAACTTCGTCAACGCGGATTCGATTCTGTCGCGTATGCCGCTCGCGGAAGCGTCAAGGTTACGTGCCACGACTTCATATAGGCGCGTCGGCCCAAACTCTTCGCCGGTCGGATTCACGGCTTCCGAAACACCGTCAGAATAGATTACCAGAACGTCACCCGGATGAAGTTGGGTGCGACCTTCGCGAAATTCCGCGTCGGCCATGATCCCGAGCGGCAGGCCGCCGGATGCCAGCTGCTCCATGGTTCCGCCCGCATGCACAATCAGCGGCGGATTGTGACCAGCGTTCAGAAATGTGAGCCGGCCTAACTCGGGATTAAGCTCAGCATAGAAGAGCGTGACGAATCGATTCGGCGGTATGCTCTCAGTCAAGTAACGATTGACTGCTTCAATCGTCTCGACGATGGAATCGTGAGTGTCCGCGTGCGCGTGGATGGCCGCGTGCAGCGACGACATCAAAAGCGCCGCCGCAGTTCCCTTGCCTGAGACGTCTCCCAGGGCCACGATCAGGTTGCCGTCTTCACGCTGAATGAAATCGTAATAGTCGCCGCCGATTTCGTAACAGGGAAAGCTGATGCCCTGTAATTCGTAACCTTCGACGTGCGGAGCCGTGGCCGGCAGAAATCTTTGTTGGATTTCGCTGGCGACTTGCTGCTCGCGCTCCAGACGCTCGCGCTCCATCTGTTCTTCAGTCAGGCGCGCGTTCTCGACGCGAATCGCCGCGACTGACGACAAGGTGGTCAGAACCTTCAAGTGATCTTCCGTAAAACGATTGTCTGATAGCGGCGAATCGGCATAGATGATGCCAAAGACGTTTGCGCCGACTCCCAACGGAACCGCGAGGACCGAGCGCACGCCCTGCAGCATCACAGTGCCGCCGGCGAAGCGCGGATCGGCCTGCGCATCGGAAGTCAAAACCGACTTGCCATTTGTGACCACTTCGTCGATGACGGACCGGCTAATCCGAATCTCGCCCACTTCGCCGGCCCGATCGCGAAGACGCGCAACTGCGACCTTCAACTCAGGACTCTTCGCATCACGCATCATGATCATGCAGCGATCGGCGGGCCCCGCTTCGAAAACCAGCGACACGATTTGCTCGAGTGTCTCAGTCAGCGTGACTGAAGCCAAAAGCGCGACGCCCACCTTACTGATCAAAGCCAGCAAGTCGCTCTGCCGGGCCTGGCGCGGCGCAGAGTCTTCCTGGGTGCGCGCGCCTTCGATGGCCTCGAACAGTCCGGAAGTAGTGCGGTCGGCCGACGATAGCGCGATCGTCGCTTCGGGGATTGATTGCGAATTATCGGTAATCATCGTGGCGCCGCTGCTCAACGGGAACGGACTGTCATTGAAAATGATTTCCGTCTCGCCGATTTGAATGCGGCCGCCGCGCGTAAGATTGATCGGAGCATCAACTACCGAACCGTTGTAAAGGGTCCCGTTGGCCGATCCCAGATCCTGCAAAAAGTATTCGTCGCCTTCGCTGCGCACCTCGGCATGAACGCGCGAGGCGAAAGGATCCGGTATACACAAATCGTTTCGCGCTGAGCGCCCGATCGTGATGCGCAGGCGACTAATCTGAAAATGTTCGGCAGCGCGATCCGGATATTTGACGATTAACTCAGCCATGGATTATCGATTCATTACTTCATTGAAACATTGATTCAATGAACCAATGACTAAATGAATCAATGAAAAGTTTGAACTCTAAACTCAACCCCGGAAACGCCGCGCGGGAACCGGGACCATCTCATTTCTTCTCACTACAATCGTTCCGGCAATTAAATCATGCAGCGACCTGCCGGTGGAACTGACGGTTACGATCAGGAATCCAAGTCCAAACGGCAACAGTGACAGAGGATAGCCGATGAAGTGACGCAAAAAGGCGCGCGGAATTCCCGGCGGGCCTCCGCTAATTCGTTCGATCCGCAACCCTGTGGTCCACTTGCCAATCGATCTTCCCGTCAACCCGGCCAGCACGCCAAGATCAAGGACGGCAACCACCAGGGTCAGCATGATACCTACCCTTTCCGCAGTTCCTCCGGCCATTCGCGCGCCGCCACCAATCAAGCGGGCAATCATGGTGCTGAAGGTCATGATGAGCACGAGCACGATATAGTCAATTAACAAGGCTCCGCAGCGAAGCGCGAAAGGCGCGCGGTAACGAACCCGGGCGCGTTCGCTTCGATGGCTGGTCATCGCAGGCAGTTTGGTGGTCTCGATGTTAGCGGTCATAGGGGAACTAAACAGATTTTTGATTTGGGATTTTTGATTTGCGATTAGCTCATGTTAGATCGAATCAAAAATCAAAAATCGGAAATCCAAAATCCTTTCAACCAATCAGGAAATGCAGCGTCGTCTCTCCGAGTTTTATGCGGTCGCCACTGTCCAATGCACGCGGCTGTCGCGGTTCGAGTCGAATGATATCATTGATCACCGTGCCGTTGACGGAGCCCAAATCTTCCACCAGAAAGGCTTCGCCTTCGCGCCAAATGCGCGCATGCCGGCGGGAAACTTTGGTCTGCGGATCGAAGCGAGACAGATCAACGTCGGGGAAGATGTTCGAAAGCGGATCGGTTCGCCCAACCAGGTTGTCCTTTTGCAGGTTGAATGAGGCGTCAAGCTCGGTCGTGCCCGTTACAATAAGCTTGGCAGTGGCTCGAGCCAGTTGCGAACTCGAATCCACTCCCGCGAGCGGTTGTCTTGAGCCGCAATGCGCGCAAAAGATGTCATCGGCAGCGATGCGACCGCCGCAGAAACCGCAGAAGACTATCGCCACGGCCACGGTGTCGCCGCCCAACTCAACCGCTGGCA
>DATISD010000360.1:0-4914 GCA_035469005.1 Pyrinomonadaceae bacterium
GGAATATTCTTCAAAGGCTTCCAGCGATAATTGAACTGATAGACTTTCTTGCCTTTATTCTCCGGCAGCATGCTGGTCTTGTTTGGGCGGCCGATGAAAAAGAAAGTATGCGCGTCGTAGCCATATTTCTGTTTCTCTTCAGACGTGGCATCTTCCATGCGCACACCCGCAAGTTTCGAAACTTCGCGCGTGAACTTTTCTTTCATCGTGCGAAAAGCGACGGTGTTCGAACAATTGAAAGCCGGATCAGAACCCATCGGTTCACCGCCCTCAGTCCATTTAGCGAGTTCGGCTTCATCGATCGGGTTGAATTTCTTTCCCGTCCAGGGCGAGAAGAAACGCGACGCCTGCCAGGCGACGCTGATCGTATTTTCCTTAAACGGCGCCAGCAGTCCCTGGCTTTGCCAGGAAATCAACGCGCCGCGATAGAAGCCATTCATGGTTTGCGGCGCGATGCCTGCGTTGAAGAGCGTGTGAAGTTTATCGAATGTCGGCGAGACTGTTTTGTGCTCGGCCATCAGCGTGTCAGAGTACGATTTCAGAGTGCGCATGATGTCGCCAGCGTTCTTGATGTCCGCGCGCACTTCGTCGAGGCGTGTTGCATCAACGTCGCCATAGACGGGGTCCGCCAAGGTCAATGTCGAAAACTTATCCGTCGGCGGGACGCTGGGAGTGGGTGCAGAAGCTGAAGCCTTTGGTACTTCGGCAGGAACCGCGACATCCGGCATTTCCAAAAACGGAAACAGGCGCTTCGCCTCTGCGTTCCAGAACGGCTCGAACAAAAGGAAATAGCCGAAGTTCTGGTAATGGTAAGTTGCCGGATCGGCTTTTGGATCGAATCGGTCTAAGAACTTTGTGGTCGCAAAAATGGCCTGGCCCAGGAACATGCCGTCGGCGATTTTCACCATTTCATCGATCAGATAACTCAGAGGAGGGAAGTTTCCGAGATCGGGGTAACGATAGTTCAGGCGAAATACTTCGCGCGGCGTGCCGGGATAAATCGAAGGCGCGCGATGCGAAGCAATATTCCCGCCTTTGTAGTCATAGCCGTACTGGCGTTTCTCTTCATCAGTCGCTTTCTGCAAATGCCACATGAAATTCAGCAAAGCCACAGTGGCGACGTTGACGGGGGCACCTTCAATCTTATTGAAATGATTGATACCCCGGACAACCTTCACCTCAGCGGGTACAGTATCGCCAAGAATCTTTGCCCGGTCTTCGTCGCTCATCGGAAAATAGCTTTTCCCGGCCCAGGGACAATGACCCACGATGGCTGAACTCCAAATGAATCCGAGCAGGTTGCCGAACTCTGCGGCCACGCCGTGCAGATCGCCCGTGCGAAGACCCGGACAAACTCCATAGTAGTGACCGTCTAAAGCATCGAAGGTTTCCCCCAGCTCAAACAGTTTCGCAAGTTTGCGAAACGGCGGCGCGTCGTTATTGAAATTATCCTGGAGCAGCGCCATGTAATCTTTGATCATCTCGAGAATGGATGACGCTACTGAGAGATCCGTTTTGATCTCTTTGATTAATTCGTCGTTCGGGTCGGCATTGTTCAGACAAGTCAAATTTTTCAGAGTGGTACTCTCACTTGCTGCGCCGCCGGAAGCGTTCCATGACATAACGAAGGTCCTTTCTCAAGCACGCCGGAGGCGTGCGTACCGTCAGGCACGCCGGAGGCGTGCTTACCTCACCGCGCGATCAATTCGCTGTGATGAACGCCGAGGTGATAACCGAAGAAACTACTAGTAAGGTGATAGTGATTGTAGCCGCCGCGCGCGGTGACTTTCTTACGAAACGGAAGCAGCTTCTCGTAAACCTTGCGAAACGTCTTGCGATCGTAAACTGCGATCGTGTTATAGCCGCGATTTCCGGTAATTATGTATTTGCCGTCAGGCGAAACACGCGTCGCATAGATGCCGTCCAGAATTCGCCAACCCGTGATCTGAAGAGTTTGCAGCATGTAATGCGTGCTGGAGGCCGTGGCTTTGCGCGACATGGCGCCGAGCAGCGTGTGCAGCTGGTCGTTCAGACTAAAAAGGCGAGTCGTAAAGCGGGGTATGCATTCAAGGAAGCGGAACTCTGCAAAACGTTCCAGCGGAATTTCCAGTACACCGTGGCTCCCTCCGCTGGCTACGTACATGATGTCATCGTAGATTTCCACGTCTGAGTTAAGGTGGCCCGGAAACTCAGCGGCGCTGCTCCAGGTGCGCGTGATTTTGGCCGTTGGCAAATCGATTTCATAAATGAATTCGCGCACGTAACCCGGCGACCAGTTCACCCAGTCCTCATGATCAGTAATCAGAGAGTACGTGAGCGCGTAGCCGACCGGTTTAGTCGGATGCACGCGGCAATGCCAGACATTATTTTGCACGGCAATCTTTCGTGAACGCTTCTTTGGGTCAGGTTCGTTCAAGTCGAAGACACCAACCTGTCGGACATCCTTCTTCTCCGGCCCCAGGTCACCCATCAGGATGTATCGACGGGTCGAATCCCAGCGCAACTCGTGTGCATTCTCGAGATAGTGAGGGCCGAGTTTTTCGGGGTTCTTCAAATCATCCACGTGAAATCGATAGAGATGATCGCCGATGGCGCCAATGAAACTCTCGCTGTCCGGATACCAAAGATGATGTGTGTTCGATCGCATCCGATACGAACATTCTTCAAAGAACATCGTCGATTGGCGGGCCACTTCGCGAATGTTGTTTCCATCCTCGATGTCCAGCAGCATGATCGTCTGGCTGAAGTTACCCAGCAGCGCCAACTTGCCATTCGGCGCCAGCGAAGGATTGTGACCGGAACTGATCCCGTCGAAATGTTTTATGTAGAATTTTCGCTCCGGCCAGTCGAACCGCAGGATGCCGGCGCTGCCAATAAGGCCATCGAGATCCGGACCATCCAATGCGTAATAGACACTAAAGGGTTGGTCAGCCATAGCATCTCCTCAAAGGGAAGTACGAAATGCTGATGAGTCTTCCGGCGATCACTTGTGGTGATTCCTCCCGGCGTTTCAAGAGTTAGTCAGAGCGCTCGTCATGACGTGGGCAATGCGCTCCCATAGTAAAAAAGAACTACCTTAGCCGGGCTGACCGGGGGGCGAGTGTGCAAGGCCAAAGGCCGCGCTCGTGAGTGTCCAGCCCCTACAATAACGGAGTGCGAACGATATGCGCGTTGAGCAGGAAAGTCAATATTTTTCGGTTGGCTGATGGTAGTCAAACGAGCAGAATCCTGAGAGGTAAGCGGATTAGCAACTAATTTGATTAAGGAACGTCGATAATCAGGTCCTTGCCGGCAAAGGTGAAATTCGGACGCCGGCGACCCTTCATATATTTGGCCGCGGTTTGCGACAGCGCCGTGATCAGGATGGGCAGTGCGATTGTGGCGTCGCAATTTACGTAAGCTGTGAGTGCGCCGCGCCCGAGCTTTCCGTATACCAACGATTCATCAAACGAAACCGCGCTCGAACGGCCGCCAGGGTGTGGGGCATCGGCGGAAAATTGAATGGCGTACTTATGGCCGTGAATCTGTTGCTTGAAAATGTGCGCGGACATTTCAGTCTGGCGGAGAAAACTCTTGGTGATGCCCCCGCCGACATTGATCACGCCGGATACGCGCGCGCGAATCGCAATCTGGGCCATGTCCAACACATCCTGCACGATGTCAAACTGAAAATTATTCTTCTTCTCAAAGCGTGAACCTGCAATGCCCACGGCGATTCCGCTGTCAGTGATCCCCGGACAGAAAACCGGGACGCGAGACTTATAGGCGGCAGTGAGCACGCCATCTTCAGAGGCGATCTCGGCTAATTCCCGGCCCAGCAAGTGAAGAAACTCGCGCGTCGAATACGGACGCGTTTGATCGAGTTGACTGGCGAAGCCGCCCACCCATTCCTCGGCTTCATGGTATTCTTCTTCGCTGGCAAGCAGATCCCACATACGATTGATTTGCGAAGCTTCCAACTCGGCGTCAGTCATGTTTGGATGGGCCTGAAAGTGATGCCGGCCGAGGGTTTCGTGCAGGTCATGAAAAATCACTGAGCCTGAAAGGACGAGCACATCGACGAATCGATTCTTGACGACATACGCCAGCAGCCGTCGCATACCGGCAGGAATCAGCGCGCCCGAAGCCGCCATCATAATTGTGGTGTTGTCGCCGAGCATGTCCAGCCAGATGCGATGCGACTCGGCCAACTGCCGGCCGCCGAATCCCGTGCCTTCCATCTTTTCCAGCAACCCCGCCACTGAACGATCGCGATCCACCTGCACAGGGCGAGTCGGAATAGTCAGGTACTTGCTCGGTTTTGGTTTGCGCTGTGTCACCATAAAAGTGTTCTTTCCTTTTTTGACCGTGGCACAGACTCTGGTCTGTGTCCGCCGCTAATAATCACAGACTAAAGTCTGTGTCACTTTTGATAATCATGACGACGCCGGCCCCGATTCCGATTACCGTTAACTGCTACATAGGTGTAGGCGTCATAACGTGATTCGTAAAAATTGACCAGGTCGGCGCCTTCTGCTTCGCTAAGTTCGCCATCCTTGATGCGTTGCGCTACCTGACGACGAAAGCCATCGTACAAAAAGCCGCGTTCGTATCGGGCCCGGCCGGCCGCTTCGCCCACGGTCGTGCCGCGAATTACTTTCTTGATCAAATAGCCTTCCTCGTCGATATGAATCTGGGCCTCGTTGGGCGCGCCAAACAGGTTATGATTGTTGCCCATCACTTCCTGATAAGCGCCGACCAGCATGATTGCGAGATAGTAAGGCTCGTCCGGTTCGAGTTTGTGCAGCTCGAGCACCTGTTTCACGTCGTGCAAATCGACGAATTTGTCGATCACGCCGTCAGAATCGCAAGTGATGTCGCAGAGGGTGGCGAACTCGGTCGGCGGTTTGTTCAGGGATTGAATCGGCACGATGG
>DATISD010000361.1:0-6281 GCA_035469005.1 Pyrinomonadaceae bacterium
ATCGTTACCGTCGCCGCGCTGGCCCAGCACGGAACCAGCATCGTGACGCGCATCAAGTTTGCTCGCGGCCGCACCACCGCGGTTGAAAAAGGTTCAGTCCATCGCGGCATGAGTCACGATTATCTGCTGAAAGCGGGCGCGGGCCAGAACATGTCAGTTCATCTCGCCGCGACTGGCGGTGTATGTTTCGATCTCTACACCCCGGGTATGAACGATCAATTGGCAAGTTGCTCGAAAGACTGGTCGGGCGATTTACCCAGCTCAGGCGACTACCGCATTAACGTCCTTCCTGACACGACTACCGAAAGAACCATCGCCTACACCCTGGAAGTGACGGTGAGATAGACCTCAGTTGCGACGCGTTGCAACCGCTCCCGCCACCGCCCTCATCCACAAATCAAGCCGCTACCTACAGTCGTCCGCAGTTGTGCTTTCGCGCACGCCTCTCTATTCTTATCGTTTGTCCTTAACGTCATTTTCTTAACAAGGCAGTACTCAGCATGGAAACAAGCAAGATTCGCAACATCGCAATCATCGCGCACGTCGATCATGGAAAGACGACCTTAGTTGACGCGATGCTCAAGCAGGCCGGCACCTATCGGGAAAACGAACAAGTCATCGATCGCGTGATGGACTCAATGGATCTGGAGCGTGAACGCGGCATCACGATTATGGCCAAAAACACTTCCGTCCGTTACGGCGATTACAAAATCAATATCGTAGACACGCCCGGACACGCAGACTTTGGCGGCGAGGTCGAACGCGTTTTGAAGATGGTTGACGGTGTGATGCTCCTGGTCGACGCGGCCGAAGGTTGTCTTCCGCAGACGCGGTTTGTCTTGCGCAAAGCTTTGGAGGCGCGCCTGCCGGCCATCGCCGTAGTCAACAAAATCGATCGTCAGGATGCGCGTCCGGAAGAAGTCGTCAACGAGATTTACGAACTCTTCATCGATCTCGACGCCAGTGACGAACAGATTGAGTTTCCCATCCTCTACGCGGTCTCGCGCGATGGCGTGGCAAAAAAGCAGCTCGACGATACCTCGACAAATTTGCAACCGCTGTTCGATCAAATCGTCGAAACCATTCCGGCGCCGCACGCTCTGCGCGACGATTCGTTGCAATTACTGGTCGCGAATGTGGATTACAACGAGTATGTGGGCCGGCTGGCGATCGGCCGAATCTTCTCGGGCGAGATTACGAAGAATCAGGAGATTGTAATCGCCGGGCATGAAGGCGAGGCAAAAAAGACTCGAGTGAAAGAGCTTTACGTTTTTGAGGGCCTGAAGCGCGAGCTGGCAGAGAGCGCGGGCGTCGGCGAGATCGTAGCGCTCGCCGGAGTCGAAGGAATCAATATTGGCGAAACGATCACGACAACTGAAAACCCAAAGCCGCTGCCCTCGATTGCCGTGGACGAACCGACGATCGCGATGATTTTCAGCGTCAACAACTCGCCGTTCGCCGGCACGGAAGGCCAGTACGTGACTTCGCGTCAAATCAAAGAACGTCTCGATCGGGAAGTGCTGGGCAACGTGGCGATTCGGGTCGAAGAGACGGCCTCGCCCGATCAATTCAAAGTTTCCGGACGTGGCGAACTGCAACTCGCCATCCTGATCGAGATGATGCGCCGCGAAGGTTATGAGGTTCAGGTTTCGAAACCCGAAGTGATCACGCGACGCGTTAATGGCGAATTGCAGGAACCGATCGAGCAGGTCGTGGTCGATTGTCCCGAAGAGTTCATCGGCGTGGTGACCGAAGCGATGGGACGGCGCAAAGGCCAGATGACGAAAATGGTAAATCACGGGACCGGCCGTGTGCGGCTCGAGTTTGAGACACCTTCGCGCGGGCTGATCGGTTTTCGCGGAGAGTTCCTGACGGAAACCAAGGGCACGGGCCTGCTAAACACGATTTTCCTGCGGTTCGACAAGTGGATGGGCGAGATGAAAGGCCGCGGCACCGGCTCGTTGGTGGCGGATCGAATGGGAGAATCGACGACGTATGCGCTCTACAATCTTCAGGAGCGCGGGAGCCTCTTCATTCGGCCGAACACAAAGGTCTATGAAGGGATGATCATCGGTGAGAACGCGCGCGCCGTCGACCTGGATGTGAACGCGATTAAAGAAAAGAAGCTGACCAACATGCGCGCGTCTGGATCGGATGAAGCCATGCGTCTGGTGCCGGTAAAGGACTTATCGCTGGAACAGGCGTTGGAGTTCATTTCCGACGATGAACTGGTTGAAGTAACGCCCAAATCAATTCGCTTGCGCAAGCGCGTCTTGAAAGCGAATGAACGGCCGAAAAAGGAGAGTTAGACGTACATCAGCGCAGAAGCGTCGTGAAGGTGCTTTGCCGCAAAACATTTTACGTCTGGCCAAGTGCATGAGCGGCGTTACAGAACCGCGAGCGATAGCGAGCGGAATAAAGGACAACCAGGGCGAACGGCATTGAAAGCCTGAGAAAACCTGACCTTCTAATTTGCGCCCTGATCCCGCTCGCTATCGCTCGCGGTTCTGTAACCAACGCACGGCCGACGAAGCCCCTGTTGGATTTGGCGGAAACCGGTCTTGAGGCAAGCCTTGGGAAGGAATTCCCGGCATAATGGCTCGGTCATCCCGATAAGCGGCGGGTCCTCAACTTGCTTGACCGATGTTACACCGCCGGAATCTTCCCGGTCTTCAGCATCGACGACGGGCAAAGCTTCTCAACCACGCATTCCTCACACAACGGCCGGCGCGCCTTGCAAATTCTTCGCCCATGAAAGATTAGTAAGTGCGAGAAGATGATCCAATCTTTCTTTGGCGCCAGCTCGATCAAATCCGTTTCGATCTTGCCGGCGTCCTTTTGTTTGGTGAGGCCCAGCCGGTGAGATAGGCGGCTGACGTGCGTGTCCACGACAATGCCCGCGGCAATCCCATAAGCCACGCCGAGTACGACGTTCGCAGTTTTGCGCGCGACGCCGGGAAGCTTTAGCAGTTCCTCCATGGTTCGCGGCACTTCGCTGTCGAACTCTTCGACCAGCATCTTGCAAGCGCCCTGGATTGATTTGGTCTTGTTGCGAAAGAAACCGGTTGTCTTGATGTCCTGCTGTAGCTCAGTATCCCGAACCTTCAGATAGTCTTCCGGCTTGCGGTACTTGCGAAAAAGATCGGCGGTGACAATGTTAACGCGCTCGTCGGTGCACTGGGCAGAGAGAATCGTCGCGATTAAAAGTTCGAAAGCGTTGGAATGATTGAGCGCGCAATGGGCGTCAGGATGGGCGCGCTTGAGAAGCTTGATGATTTGTTCGGTGCGTTCTTTTCGCTGGGAATTGGTTTCTCTCATTTTGGAGTGCGGCGACCTGTCGCCGCTTTTCGATGTTCCCAGAATTTTTTTCGGCCAGTAAAAGCGCTGGCAAGTCAGCGCACTGCAAATTACGCCTTATCCCTTCAGTCTTCCCGTCAGCATCAGCGCCAGCATCTTCCAATCACCCATGAACGACCAAAGCGGATGGGTAAAAGTTGCAGGCCGGTTCTTTTCAACAAAGAAATGTGCCACCCAGGCAAACGCGTAGCCCGGCACAAAAGCGATGGGAAACAGCCACCACTTGCCTATCACGGCGACAAAAATCACGAAAGCAATCGCGGTCAAAGTGCCAATGCAGTGCAACAGCCGGGTGGCCGATTTGCTGTGTTCCCCCAGGTAATATGGCCAGAAATCGGTAAATGATTTGAATTGGCGATTCATTGTTTCGTGCTCCCTCTCCCACTGGGAAAGGGCTGGGGGGTGAGGGCTTGTCCGCGCTAAACCCTTCCCCTTAATCGTCTTCCCAGAGGGAAGGCGAAACTCCGCAATTGAACTGACGATCCGACATGAAATTTTCGCGGCCCATTCTAACTTGACCGCCGCGTTGATGCACGGCAAGATCAATCGCTATGTTTTACGCTTTCGCCCTGCGATTACTCTCAAGGTCTCTTTCTCTGTCAATTGCAATTTCAATCCTGGCATTCATCCCGGCAAGCGCGCCGGCGCAATCTTACCAAAAGGAATTGAATACGAGCGCGAAAGCGCTCTTGCTGATCAAGAACCGCACCGGACGCGTTTCGGTGATTGCTTCCGACGACGAAAAAGCCAGGTCGAGTTTGCAGGCCACGTCCACTGGAGCGCCGGTTGAGCCGAGCGACGTCACGATTTCCGGAAGCGAAATCACGGTTCGAGAACGGCCCTACCGTATCGACTTGACGGTCCGCGTTCCGAAACGTTCGCGGGTGAGAGTTGAAAGCGAGAGCGGCATGGTCGACGTCATCGGCGACTTTGAAGCAGCCGAGGTGGTGACGAATACCGGAACGATTCATGCCGATGTGCCGCTGGACGCTTTGAAGTTTAAGTTTGCATGGGAGTCGAGCCGGCCACGGTTTATGAGCGACGTCGAGTTGCCGCGGGTTAAGGAGGGACGCGCCGGCGCGTTTTCGATTTCAGGTGAGCTGGGCCCGGACGTGAAGCGTAAGAAGACGAAGAAGAAGAAGGATGCTAAAACGTCTGCCGCAGAAACTGCCGAGGGCCAGACCGACGGAAACGAAGGTGCTAAAAAAACTGACGACAGCTCTGACCAGGCAGCGGCCGAGACGGACAAGCCGCCTGAGAAACAGGAACTGGTGCATCTGAATTTTACGACCCAGCGCGGCGTAATTTTGCTGAACGTTGATCCAAGCATGGCGCCGAACGATCTGCGCGAGCGGCCATTGACGGAAGCAGCCAAGGCGATCGTCCGCAGCGGCGACGGTCCGCTCAGAGACGCCATCCGCAAGATCAGTCCAAAGTGGTTTGGTGACTATGCCAGGACTCTGCCGGCGCCACAAAGAGAACCTTCACTTGTCGGGGCCCGCACACCGGGAGAAGTAGTGACCGCCGTAGCGCCACAGTTGATGCGCGTTAACGCCAGCGTTACCGATCGGAACGGTCGCGCAATTTCCGGCATGCGTGACGCAGATTTCGTGGTTTATGAAGACGGCAATGAACGTCAGATAGTAACGGTTACGCCGGCCAGCGAGCCCTTCAATCTGGTTCTGTTGCTCGATGTTTCCGGCAGCGTGGAAGAGCGAATCGATTTTATTCGCAAGGCTGCCCGCGACTTTCTCCGGACTGCAAGTCCGCAGGATCGAATTTCGATCATCAGCTTTCACGACGACATCAAAATCATTTCCGACTTTACAACTGACCGCGCATTACTCTCAAAGCGGCTCGATGAATTGGATGCGGGCGGCGCGACCGCGCTGTACGACGCCCTGGGTTACACGCTGGTTGACACCCTGAAGCCCTTGCGCGGCGAGCGAACGGCAGTTGTCATCATGTCCGACGGTGACGACAACAAATCATTCGTGCCGTTTCCGGCAATCCTCGAAGCAGTGATCGAGTCGGGCGCGCTGATTTATCCGCTGTACGTGCCCTCAGGTTTGATTCCTGAGTCGAGCGTGCCCAAGCCTTCGCTTACCGTTGATCCCATGCGCGCGAAATATTTGACCATCACGACCCGCGCGGCCGAAGAAGGCGAAAAGCTGGCCAGCGTTTCGGGGGGCTTGTTTTATCCGATCAAGCGGCTCGAGGATTTGCAGAAAGCCTACGATGACGTCGTCGCCCAAATGCGCACGGCGTACACGATTACTTATTCTTCAACGGGCAGCGGTACCGGGCATCGTAGAGTCCGGGTGCGAGCGAACCGCGCCGGAGCTTCGGTGCGCCTGAGTCCCGCGGTGACAACATCACACTGACCAAAACAGTTTCTCGCTCTTGCAAGCCGAGACTTCAAAAATCTCTGATAATGATCTCCTGAAAGCGATTGCGCGAGGCGACGAAGGCGCGCTGGCCGGCTGCTATGACCGCTATCGGCTAATCCTCTTTAGCCTTATCCTGCGTATATTGCATGACCGCCATGAGGCGGAAGACGTTCTGCAGGAAGTCTTCCTGCAGGTTTGGCGGCGTGCCAGTGACTTTGACGAGTCGCGCGGCCGGGCCTTTACCTGGCTGGTCACGATCGCGCGAAGCCGCGCGCTCGATCGCCTGCGGGCCAGCGGCTCACGCGCCAGATTAGCAACCGAAGCTGAGCAGGAGCCGCGCGACAGCATGGGCGACGCGGCCGAAGATGCGCTCAGATCGGAAGAAGGGAAAATAGTCAGGCAGGCGCTCGCTGAATTGCCTGAAGAACAACGCCGGACGCTGTTTATGGCTTACTTCGAGGGACTGACCCAAACCGAGATTGCGGCTCGGCTGGGCGATCCGCTGGGTACCGTAAAGACGAGAATGCGGTCAGG
>DATISD010000362.1:0-3696 GCA_035469005.1 Pyrinomonadaceae bacterium
CTGGATCTGCACAAGGCGCAAAAAATTCTCGATGAAGATCATTACGGCCTGGAAAAGGTGAAGGAGCGCATCATCGAAGCGCTGGCCGTGCGTAAGTTGAAGGAAAAGCCTAAGGGCCCGATCCTTTGTTTGGTGGGGCCGCCGGGCGTCGGCAAGACCAGCCTGGGCCGTTCGATCGCTCGCGCGCTGGGGCGTAAGTTCATGCGTTTGAGTTTAGGCGGCGTGCATGACGAAGCGGAAATTCGCGGCCATCGTCGGACTTATGTGGGCGCCATGCCCGGCCGAATCATTCAGTCGATTCAACAAGCCGGTACGAACAATCCGTTGATCATGCTCGATGAAATCGATAAGGTTGGCGCCGATTTTCGCGGCGATCCGTCTTCCGCGCTGCTGGAGGTGCTCGACCCCGAGCAGAACTTCAGCTTTCGCGATAACTACCTCGGCGTCGCATTCGATTTGTCCAACGTAATCTTCATGACGACCGCTAACATCCTGGACACGGTCCAGTCGGCGTTGCGAGATCGAATGGAAGTGATCCGGCTTGCGGGATACACCGAGGAAGAGAAACTCGAGATTGCTCGCCGGCATCTTTTGCCGAAGCAAATGGAAGAGAATGGCATCACCGCCAAGAACTTGAATCTTTCCCGTTCCGCGCTGCTGGCCTTGATCCAGCGTTATACGCAGGAAGCGGGCTTGAGACAACTTGAACGCGAAATCGGCTCAATCTGTCGGAAGGTCGCCCGCCGCATCGGTGAAGGTCAGCAGGGCACGGTGCGTGTGTCCGCGAATAATCTGCACGAGTTTCTTGGCGCGCCGAAAATTATTCCCGAAGAGGTTTTGAAAAAAGACCAGATCGGCGTTTCCACCGGCCTGGCGTGGACCGCCGTCGGCGGCGACGTGCTTTTCGTTGAAGCCCTTCGCATGAAAGGAAAAGGCAGTCTTGTCCTGACGGGTCAACTTGGCGAGGTAATGCGAGAGTCCGCTCAAGCTGCGTATTCGTACGCCAAGTCACGCGCTAAAGAACTGCAAATCGATCCGGAAGATTTCAATAACTACGACATGCACATTCACATTCCGGAAGGTGCGATTCCCAAGGATGGCCCGTCGGCGGGAATTACGCTGGCCACCGCGCTCGTCTCCGCGCTGTCGCAAAGACCAGTGCGCAAAGACGTGGCCATGACGGGCGAGATTACCTTGCGCGGCAATGTCCTTCCGGTGGGCGGTATCAAGGAGAAAGTCCTGGCAGCTCGGCGTGCCCGTGTGACGAAAATCATCCTGCCTGCTCAAAACCGTCGCGACCTGGATGAGGTACCAAAAGAACCCTTCAAAGATATTAGCTTTGTGTTTGTTGACAACATGCGACAGGTTTTTCGTGAAGCACTGAAAGAAAAGGTGGCCCCGGCGCTGGCAACCGGCTCCCGGCCGGCCCGTCTGCCTCAGGCCGCCAGCAGTCGAAATCTTTAGTTCCAGGCTGAGATCGCCCAACTAAGGGGGGTCTTCTTCTCGCTGCCTTAATTCGAAGCATTTTTTTACGAGCAACCTATCCAGACCCGAGGCATCTATTTAAGGCTGGAAATGAGTTATTGAGCCCATTTTTGGCGGGTTGCATTGGTTTGACACCCCCCGGCCCGTGTGATACTCTCCCGACCGATGTGGCTGATTTCAAGCCACAAAATCCGGAACTTTCGTGCGTTCCGTATTGTTTTACTAGTGAATGCCGCAGGCGCGACTCGGTGGAAGTCGCAGTCGTGGATTCGCCCGACGCATTAAGCAGAGGAGAACAACGATTGATGACCCGTACCCGTCTTGGTTTAGCTGTAAGCGCCTTAATTGCAGCCGGGACCGTTTTCCCCACGAACATTCTTGCCCAGGGACCAGCTGGTTCTTCCGCGCGTGAGATTCAAACGGAAGTTCAAAAGGCGGAACCGCGCGTCGAGAAGGTAATCGATCGCGCCAACGATCATTTCCGCAAGGGCAAGCTGAATCTTGAAGACAACAAGCGTGAGCAGGCCCGCGATGAGTTCGACAAGGCCGTCGATGAAATTCTGATGTCCGGCCTGGACGTTCGCGCCAGCCAGCGTCTCCAGACTTTTTATCTCGAGTTGGTCGAGCGGATTTACCGCGAAGAGGTGCCGGTTCTTCAGAACACGCCGCAGCCACAACAAAACGGGACCGCCGTAGTCGCGCAAGCCGCTCCTGATGCCAAGGCAGATAATCCTGATAAGACAAAAGCTCAGCCACCGAAACAAGTGCAGATTGGTTTTCTGCAGCAGGGTTTCGACCCGTCACCGCTCGATCCGCTCAGCAAGTTAATCCTGAACGAACAGGAAAAGAAGGTTTCCGAGTTGGACATCGCCGAACTTGAGCAGGCAAAGAACGCACTGGACTTCAACTTCACGATTAATCCGCTCATCCAACAATACATTAACTATTATCAGGGCCGCGGTCGCTCCACGATGGAAGCGGGTCTTCGTCGCGCAGGTCGCTTCACGAAGATTGCCCGCGAGACTTTCCGGCGCGAAGGTGTTCCTGAGGACATAATCTGGTTGGGCCAGGTCGAGAGTGCCTGGAGCCCCATAGCACGTTCGTGGGCAGCAGCTTCCGGTTTGTGGCAGTTTGTCCCCAGTTCGGGCTTACAATACGGATTGCGTCAGACCGCCTGGGTTGATGAACGCAACGGCATTGAAAAACCGACGTCCGCTTCCGCCAGATACTTGAAGGATCTTTCCAGGCGCTATAACGGCGACTGGCTGTTGGCCATGGCTGCTTACAACACGGGAGCGCTGAACGTCGACCGAGCAATCTCCCGGGCCGGGGAAGCCAACTACTGGAAGATTTATCCATACATCGCGCAGGAGACGCGGAACTACGTTCCGAACATTCTGGCTGTGATTATGATTGCCAAGAATCCTGAAAAGTTTGGATTCCGCGGCATCCGTCCAGAGCCGCCGATGTCTTACGAAATCGTACCGGTGCAAACCGCGACCAGCCTCCGTTTGATCGCCGATGCAACCGACACGAGCGTCGATTATCTCCAGTCATTGAATCCGGAACTTCGGCGTGACACCACGCCGCGCGGAGAGACCTACAACGTCCGCGTGCCGGCGGGCAAGGGAAAAGAACTTAATGCGCTGTTGAAGCGAGTTTCTCCGGATCGCCGGGACGTCGCCAGAGTTATTTCGATCGCTCCTGGCGAAGACCTGCAATCCGTAGCGAATCGCACAGGCGTCAGCGTGGCGGCACTTCAGACAATGAACGCCGGGGTCGACCTTAGATCAGCTACGAAACTCGTCATTCCCAACAATAACGTTCGCTTGACGAACTGGCGTCGCGACCCGGTGAACCCCACCGAGACGGCGAAAGCACCGACCCTGGAAAAAGTTCGAGCGCGCAAAGGCGACACGATCGCCAAGATTGCCGCCGCGCGTAAGCTTTCCGCGGATGAAGTGGCTCGCTTGAACGGAATCGCCCCGAGCGCGGAATTGAAAGCTGGCCAGGAAATCAAATTACCGGGAGCTACTTCGGCCACTTCCAAGAGACGATAGTTATTAACTGATCTTCTGAAACATATCGGCCGTATCGGCCGCTAATCGAGTCGGCGAGCGCGCTTCGTTTTTCGAGGCGCGCTTGCTCGCTTTATGGGGCGACCTTAACAAGGCTTTGGCAGCTTTAGAGTTATGAGAACTTGATTTCTTT
>DATISD010000363.1:0-4170 GCA_035469005.1 Pyrinomonadaceae bacterium
GCCTGTCGTTGCTTCATTGTCAGCCTCAACTTTTCTCCTCCTTCACCAGTCCGAAGGAGGCGATTGTGAAACTTATTTCGAGTAGATTTTTATCTGAGGCAACGACTACCGTTTGGAGTAGATTTTCTGTGAGTCAATTCGGCCGCTTGCCACGTCTAACTGCTCGCTGATAATCTTGACGGTCAACGCCACCCATTTCTGAAAGGAGTTACTGAAGAATGAAGAAGCATTACGCGCTACCGTTGTTTCTGGCTGCGATTCTGGTCGTGGCTTTTGCGGCCATCGCCGGCAGTGGTCGAACCGCAGTTGATCTGCCTGCGGCCCCCGCAATCGGCACGGTGCTCGATGATTTCAAACTTCCCGATACCGACGGCGCTGAGCATTCGCTGAAATCGTTGATGGGCAAGCACGGCGCGGTCGTGATTTTCATCGCGACGAAGTGCCCGGTCTCGAACGCTTACAACGATCGTATGGAAAAGCTGGCCCAGGATTACAAAGCCCGTGAGATCAACGTAATTGGGATCAACTCAAACAACACTGAGCCGAGCGCTGAAGTGAAGTCGCATGCCGCAGAAAAACACCTGACCTTCGCCATCCTGAAGGACGAAGGAAACAAGATCGCGGATCGACTGGGTGCGACCCGAACTCCTGAAGTCTACGTGCTGGACGCCGGGATGAAACTCGTTTACCACGGCCGGATCGACAATTCGCAGAAGGTCGAGGGAATTAGTTCAAACGATCTGCGAGATGCGCTGGATGAGATGCTGGCCGGCAAGCCAATCAGCAAGACCGGCGGCGCCGCCTTCGGTTGCACGATTAAGCGAGTGTCGTAATTAATGTAGCGCAAGCTGAGAGCTTGCGGCCAACGTAAATGCGTTTGCACCTTTTACCCTTTTTCGTCAGCCTCGCGGTTGGCATTCTTCTGATCGGTTTCGCAGCGCCGGTTCAACCGTTGGGCCGCGCTGCGAAATCCTCTGATATCCGCGAGATCAATCTCGACGGCCTGAAACAGCTCATTCAACGCGACCCGAAAGACACGCGACCGCTGTTGATTAACTTTTGGGCCACCTGGTGCGATCCGTGCCGCGAAGAGTTTCCTGATCTCGTTAAGGTCGATGCTGATTATCGATCAAAGGGTCTGAACTTTGTGGCCATAAGTTTGGATGACATCTCGGACATCAAGAGCGTGGTCCCAAAATTCCTGAATGAAATGAAAGCCACCATGCCCGTCGTCTTGCTGAACGTGAACGATCCCGAACCAGCGATTAAGGCAGTCGATGCAACCTGGGATGGTCAGTTGCCGGCAACATTCCTGTACGACAAAGAAGGAAAAGTCGTATTCAAACATTTCGGTCGAATTGAGCCGGCGGAACTGCGCGCGGCAATTGATAAACTAGTGAGTAGCGCAAAACCGTGATGAGCCCACAGCGTGAGCTGTGGGTTAACGGACAGCGCCGCGCTTGTCAGCACTCATGGAATCGATCACTCCGGAAGTAATCGCCACCCACAACCTATCTCCCGAAGAATTCAACCGCATCAAGGAACTGCTTGGCCGCGAGCCAAATCTGGTCGAGCTCGGCGTCTTCTCAGTGATGTGGTCTGAGCACTGTTCGTACAAATCATCTCGCATTCATCTCAAACGCCTGCCGACTACGGGCGAACGTGTGATCGTGCCGCCGGGCGAGAATGCTGGCGTGGTCGATGTCGGCGACGGCTGGTGCGCCGCTTTCAAAATCGAGTCGCACAACCACCCTTCCTTTATCGAACCGTTTCAGGGGGCGGCGACGGGTGTCGGGGGCATCCTGCGCGACATCTTTACCATGGGCGCGCGCCCTATTGCCGCCTTGAACAGCCTGAGATTTGGATCGCTGGACAATCCTCAGAACGGAAGACGAAATCGGTCCCTGCTCGCCGGCGTGGTTGCGGGCATCGCTCATTACGGGAATGCGTTTGGCGTGCCCACGGTCGGCGGTGAAGTTTCGTTCGACGATGCTTATGCGCTGAATCCGCTGGTGAACGCCTTTGCGTTGGGCCTGGTGCGCAGGGACCAAATCTTTTTCGGGAAAGCCACGGGGGTCGGCAATCCGGTTTTATATGTTGGAGCGAAGACCGGACGCGATGGCATTCATGGCGCGACCATGGCGTCAGCGGAATTCGATGAAGCGGCCCTGGAAAAACGACCCACCGTGCAAGTTGGCGATCCATTTCTGGAAAAACTTCTATTGGAAGCATGTCTCGAAGCGATGCGCAGCGGCGCCGTTGCCGGGATTCAGGACATGGGAGCGGCCGGCCTGACTTGTTCGACTTGCGAAATGGCCGCGCGCGCTGACACCGGAATCGAGATCGATCTTTCATTAGTTCCGCAGCGCGAAACCGGAATGACTGCCTACGAGATGCTGCTTTCGGAATCTCAGGAGCGGATGCTGATCGTCGCGCACAAGGGACGCGAACGCGAAGCGGCTGACATCTTTCGCAAGTGGGATCTCGACGCGGTCGTGATTGGTCACGTCCGAGACGACAACCGCATGCGCGTGACGCATAACAGCGAAGTGGTGTGTGACGTGCCGGTGAAGGCTCTGACCGATGAAGCGCCGATTTATCAGCGCGCGATGCGCGCTGAAGTTTCGAGTGCCGAGTTTCGAGTTTCAAGTTCGCATCGCGAAACAAGCGGCACGGCAACAGAAAGATCAATAGGCCATCAATCCGGAGCCGAAACAAACTCGAAACTCGAAACTCGAGACTCGAAACTCAACGAAGTTCTGCAAAGACTTCTTTCTTCCCCCAACCTCGCTTCAAAAGAATGGGTTTATCGTCAATATGATCACATGGTGCGCACAAACACGGCCGTGCTGCCGGGCGCCGACGCAGCGGTCGTGCGAATCAAGGAAACACGGCGGGCATTGGCGATAGCTCTCGATGGCAATGGTCGATATTGCGCAACGAATCCCCGTGAAGGAGCAAAGTTGATCGTGGCTGAAGCTGCTCGCAACGTGGTATGTGTGGGCGCGCAGCCCATCGCGATTACCAATTGCCTGAACTTTGCTTCGCCTGAACGGCCGGAAGTGATGTGGGCATTTTCAGAAGTCATCGACGGAATAGCCGAAGCTTGTAAGGCGTTCGACACGCCGGTTATTTCCGGCAATGTCTCGTTCTACAACGAAACGGAAGGGCGAGGCATTTTGCCCACGCCGGTCATTGGCATGGTCGGATTGATTGATGATGTGCGGCGGGTAGTACAGCCCGGATTCAAGAACGCCGGCGATTTCATCGCGTTGCTGGGCACTACCAGGGCGGATCTATCGATCAGTGAATACGCCGCGGTGATCGAAGAGAGCAGCACAGATCAATTAATTCGGGATGGGCGCGTGCCAGTGTTGGATTTGGAGGCGGAATTAGCGGTGCAAACTGCTTGTCTGCGCGCTGCCGCAGCCGGGCTGTTGCGCTCTGCCCATGATTGTTCCGATGGCGGCCTGGCCGTGGCGCTCGCCGAATGCGGTTTCTCGTCGCTCAATCGCCGTAGCGCAGGTGCTGATATCGATATCACGGGCGACTATGACATTGCTACACGTCTGTTTAGCGAAACACCTTCGCGCATCATTATCAGCTTCGACCAGTCTGCGCTGGGCAATATCGAAGAAATAGTCGCTGCGGCTGGCTGCCCGATGACCTTGCTGGGAAATGTCGGCTCGGATCTTTTGCGGATTGAGAGCGATGGCGAAACAGTGATTGAGCTCGAGGTCGCGGCGATGGAAACGGCGTGGCGGTCGTCGCTGAAAGACAAGCTGCAGGCCGAAGCGATGGCCGCGGGCGCTGAATAGGACCGAGCTATTTCCTGGCCAACACAACCGGCGTCTGTTCCGCGGCGCGAATCTTTTCGAAAAACGTGCGCACCGAGTTGTATTGCTCAACCGGAATCGTGGCAGCATGCTGCACCAGTTTGCGCGTGAACACTAACTGATCGCCTTTAACCTCATAACTGGTCGCATAAGATCCGAACACGGTATCGAGCTTGACCGCGTCCGGCATTTCATCCATCGAAGACGTCCTCTTTCTTCAATTCGACGATGGTTCCGTCCGGCTTGATTACCCGCGCGGCGATGTCCTTGATCCTGGTTGACCCCAGGTATGGCAAATCCACCTTGCTCTGCGATTCCTTGCCGCGTTCGGTGA
>DATISD010000364.1:0-5838 GCA_035469005.1 Pyrinomonadaceae bacterium
TGATCCTGTCCGAAGAGGGCCAGAGTTCTTTGCGTGTCCGTGGTGTCGTTAACCGCACTGAACGAAGGAGTCGACGATTGGAAAATCGATTCGTGCTCAAATTCGAAACCCGCCGTGGCCAGGTTATGACGGCCCAGCCGCAGGTTCGCGCGCGCGTCAAACGTGTCGGTGCCCCCGTTGTTAATGCCAATGAAAGCGAAGTCGCCGAAGGGATAAAAGGCGGCGAACTGCGGATCGATTTCTGACCCGTTGTAATTTCGCCGGCGTGACCCAACGTGCTGATAGGCGATCGTATACGACACTAGGTCATTTACCTGATGCGCCAGTTTCACGCTTCCTGCCAGCATTCGATTCCTCCGGCCCTGGTCGGGATTATTGAAATCCGGCTGGAAGGTGACGCCGGCAATCGCCCGGGGGTACAACCCGCCGGTGAAGGCCGCCGGTAAGGCAAACGGACTGTCGTTCACTCGCGCGTTTGAAATTGTGCCGAAGAAATTAGCGCTGAACATGATTGCGTGAGTCGGGTTGAATTCAAGCCGGCCCGCGCCCGCGGTGTTGCCGTATTCGTCGTGGCCATCAACGCCATGTCGCACATCCATGCGCGTGATGCCAAAACTGTAGCCCGCGCGCCGGCCCAAACCGCCTGATCCCTTTATTCGTTCCCGAAAAAGCGCCAGGCTCCCGCCGTCGAATCCAAATTCAAAGCTCGGCTTTCCCTGACCACTCTTCGGCATCAGATTAATGACACCCCCGACAGCATTCGTCCCGTAGATTGACGATCCCGAACCGCGCAAAACTTCTACCCGGTCGAGATCAACCGGCAGCAGGTCAGCCAGGAAAGGGACCGCCGAGCCGTTAATGTCTGACGCATCGCGCACCCGCAATCCATCGAGCAAAATCGCGGTGTCAAAAGTGCGTTGCCCTCTGAGCCGGATAGTAGTCAACGACCCGTAAGAACCTTGTTGCTGCACGCGAACGCCAGGCAGCCCGCGCACGCTTTCGCTCAGCGTCAGTTCGCGCTTCTGCTCGATTGTTTGATCGTTGAGAACGCTGATGGCCTTCGAAATCTCGTCCGCGCTTTGCGCGGTTCCCGTGGCCGTAATCACTACGCTTCCATTGACAGCTTCAACCGCGAGCTCAATGTCGCTCGCCAACGCTTGTCCGCGCTCAAGATGAAGAGCCTTTGAAGTGAATATGGCAAAGCCCCTGGCTTGCACCTCGATAACGTAATCGCCGGCCGGCAGCCCCTTGAACCTGTACTCGCCGTTACCGTCGGTCAGCGCCACGAACTGCGCCCCGGAACGTGAACGCAACGACACTTCCGCGCCGGCGACGCTGGCGTTGCGCTGGTCAATGACGCGGCCATGAATTTCGGTCGCGCTCTGAGCGCCGGCTGTGGAGACCATCAGCAGGACAGCAAAAACCGTTAGGAACTTTTTCATCCTTCCTCCTTCATCCCTCATCCTTGTCTTTCATGCACCGGGGTGATTCGCGGCGCGCCTGAAATCGGGTGCGCGTCAACCAGGATTTGCAACGCAAAAACTTCCCGCAGCAAGTCCGGTGTCAGGACGTCGTGTGGCGGCCCCATCGCGAGAGCGCGACCGTCTTTCAAAAGCATCACCCGATCGGCAAATTCAGCCGCGAGATTTAAGTCATGAGTAACCACCACCGCTGCAGCGTCGCCGCGATCGCAACGATTCCGAACCAGTCTGAGCATTGCCGCCTGATGCGCGAGATCAAGATTTGCGGTTGGTTCATCCAGCAGAAAACATTTCGCTTCGGTCGCCAACGCTCGCGCCAAAACCGCGCGCTGCCGCTCGCCACCGGACATTTCATTCATCAGGCGATCGGCGAAGGCGGCGAGCTCGGTTTCGCGCAACACGTCACTAACAATTTCAACATCGCGGACATTCTCCCAGCTCCAGGCGTTGGACCAGGCAAACCGGCCTCCCAGCACAAACTCCATTACCGTTACGGGAAAACGCAGCTCAGCTTCCTGGGCAACGACCGTGATTTGCCGAGCCACTGCGCGGCGCGAATATGAAGTGATGGGACGTTCATCGAGCAATACCGCTCCGGAACTTACCGGGACACTTCCGTTCAGCGATCGCAGCAGCGTTGATTTGCCCGCGCCATTCGGGCCGACAATCGCGAGCACTTCGCCCGGATCGGCACGCAGCGAAATGTCGGCGACCGCCCGTCGCTCACCGTAATTCACAAAAATGTTTCTGGCTTCGAGCATTCTGTGGCACAGACTCTAGTCTGTGATTGCTTTTGTTAGTGCGTCACAGACTGAAGTCTGTGCCACTACCTCCTCAACAAATAAATAAACAGCGGCGCGCCAATCAGCGCGGTAATTGCGCCCACCGGCAGTTCGCGCGGCGCGATGATTGTGCGGGCCACTGTATCGGCGACGATGACAAAGGTTGCACCTGCCAGCGCCGACGCAATAATTACCATTCGGTTGTCGCTGCCAAACGAAAGTCGAACCAGGTGCGGTACCACCAATCCGACATAGCCCACCGATCCACTGGAGGCCACGGAGGCGCCGACCAAAAGGCTGGCCGCGACGAACACGGTCAATCGCACCTGACTTACTTCAACGCCCAGATCAAATGCGTCGCGCTCTCCCAGCATCATGAGGTTGAGCGACCGCGCATTGAGCCCGAGAACCATCACGCCGGCAATCGCCGCGCCAAATGTCACCATCAGCAAACTGCTGGTCGTCCCTGACAAATCGCCCAGGAGCCAGAAAGTGAATGAGCGAATTCGCGTCGCGTCCATCAAAGTTGTGATGAAAACGATCGCTGAGGAGAGAAAGGTGGTGACAATGACACCGGCGAGTATCAAGCGCTCGGGCGTTGCGCCCGCGCGCCCGCGCGCGAGTTGATAAACGACAAACGAAGCGACCAGTGCCCCGGCGAAAGCGAACACCGGGCGGCTCCATTCATGAGCGCCAAAGAACACCAGCGCAGTCATCGTTCCCACCGCCGCGCCGTTTGAGACCCCGAGCAGGTACGGTTCGGCGAGCGGATTCCGGAGCAACGCCTGATATCCTGCGCCGGCTGTAGCAAGGCAGGTCCCAACCAGACCAGCAAGGAAAATCCTTGGCAAGCGAATGTCGAACAGGATTGCGTGTTGCTCCGAAGAGAGTCCGCAGTCAGGCGCGCCAACCAGCGCGCAAAGCGACGCGGTCAACGGCAATCGTTGGCTGCCAATGACTGATGCCGCCAGAATGATCATGAGCAACGCCAGCAGCAGCAGACCGCACACGGACGCAGCGCGGCGAAGTGTCGTACGTCCCGTTTGAATTGATGCCGTCCTTTTCATTCGATCGAGCGACTTTGGTTTGCGTCCGGTATCAGGTTGCTCAATACGCCACTGGGCGTCCGAAATGCGAAGCGACCTCCGGATGTAATGCGCGGGCCATCTCTTCCAGTCCATCAACCAGTCTCGGTCCGGGCCGTTGCAAATGGTCTTCGTTAATTTTGTAGATTCGATTGTTCAGCACCGCCGGCGAGTTTTTTAGTGCCGTGGCAACTTTTGAATTCGCAGTTCCCATGGACCCGCCGGTCGGCAGAATGATTGCGTCTGGTCTGGCCGCCAACGCGGCCTCATCGCTGTATCTCGGGAATGCGCCGGGGACATCGGCGGTCACAGAGACTCCGCCGGCACGGCGAATTAAATCCGTCAGGTAGGCGTCGCGACCGATTGTGTACAGGGGTTCATCAGAAACCTGATAGAAGGCCTTCAACGGTTTGACTGCTTTGGTCGCGACTTCTACAGCGAAAGCGCGCGTGCGCAATTCCGCCACCATGGTCGTGGTCCAATCGTGATGGCCAAACAAATCGCCGAGAGTCTGAATAGATCGAAAGACATCTTCCAAACTCTGCGGATTAGTGACATACACCGCGATGTTCTGCTGATCGAGTTGTCGCGTAAACGATTCGAGTTGCGAAGCAGTGGATACCAAAACAACTTGCGGCTTCAAAGCAATGATGCGCTCAACACTCGGGTGCGTCGTGTCGCCGACTTTCGCTACGTTCTTGGCTGCCGCCGGATAATCACAGTACTCAGTGTCGCCAACCAACTGATCACCGGCGCCAACGGCATAGACAATTTCAGTCAGGTTTGGCGCCAGGGAGACGATGCGGTCGATCTTCTCTGGCAGACGGACACGGCGGCCGGCTTCGTCTGTGACTTCACGTGCGCGTTCTGTGAACACACCGGTGTTGGTGTGGGGTGTTCGCGAGCAAGATGTGAAGAGGACAAGTGCGACGGCGCATATTTGGAGTGCGGTGGCAATCGAAGCGCGACACCGCTTTGGATGGATCGCCACCAATCGAGCCAGCAATCCAAAGCGCCGTCGGCGCTTCGCTCTGCCGGTGCACTCCAAATTAGTTTGAAAACTCAAAATCCCGTCACCTCTTCTGCCGCGCAAAGGCGACAGGCTGGCGACGGGATCTTTTTCGGAAAGCAGAATTCCCACTGCGGCCTGAACGCCTTTTCGCGGGCATTCATTAGCTGCAACAACGTTCCGGCAGGTCTCCTGGCTTTGCTTCGCCTGGTTTAGCGAAGTCATTCACAGTGGCGCGACCGCGCGGGATTCACACCCGCTTCCCTATTCTCCCCGCTTTTATGCGGGGCACCTGAACGCATTTGAAAGAACTCGGAACGTTATCGTCCCTCTGAAGTGGCGGCAAAATACCACGGGCAACCGGTGATGTCAAAGTTTCGACTCAACGTTTCGACTCAACGTTTGATGGCTTTGCCAAAGAAGGCGATCTGATCTGAAACGAGCGCCTCAGTACTCGGGAAATTGGGCGCCCTCGCCCGCTTTGAGCGCGAAGCGCGAAACGGTTGCGCTAAAACGTTCTTGAGAATTGAGCGTGCTGCGCACGCCGTGCAGGCGAGGACGCGCTCCCAGTATTGGCGTTTGACCTTCGCTTTTCATTAGTGATACTTGAAGAGAAAAAGGAGATTATATGCATCCCAGAAGCGAAGAAGTGCTCAATTATCTCGAGGCTCAACGAAAGGAACTGCGTGCGGCCATCGATTCAATTCCGCTGGACGCGCGAAACACAAAACCCACCAACGATCGGTGGTCGGTAGCCCAGGTGTTGGATCATTTGACGATAGTCGATAAACGGGTGGCGTTCGGCGTCGGCAAATGGATCGCCGAAGCCGAGGGAAATGGTCTTGGAAAAGAGACTGAAACCGCTTCGGTGCTCGGGACCATACCCGCCGAACGTATCACTGATCGCTCTCGAAAAGTGGAAGCGCCCGAAGAGATTCGTCCGCGGACTGAGGTCGATGCTGAAACCGCATGGACTGAGCTCGAGCAGGCGCGAGCCAGGCTGCGCGCGGCATTTCTCAGCGGCGACGGATTGGCCCTGGAGCAAGTGGTGCAGCCGCATCCGGTGCTGGGACCAATCAATATCTATCAATGGATGCTGTTCTGCGCGAGCCACGAAGCACGCCATACGCTGCAAATTCGCGAGATAGCAGAGCAGTTCAATTCTGCTGAGAAAGCCACAGCATAAGGTTCGGTTATGTCCTGGGTTTGACTCACCGAGCGGGCAACGAAAGAGCTTTCCAGCACAAACTCGATGCGACCGCTCCAATGGCTCTGCCACTCCGATGCGCGGCAAGTCTTCGACTTGCCGGCTGCGAACCTTCTTTCTTCTAAGGGTCTCCGACCCGCCGCGGTCATAGACCGTTAGATTAGATGGGCACTGAACGGCGAGTCAGAGACTTGCCGCGCATCTGCGTGGCAGAGCCAATGTGAAGGTCGAGGTAAGCGTCCGCCGCGTTGCCTCTGGGCGATCGACCAAGTAA
>DATISD010000365.1:0-4326 GCA_035469005.1 Pyrinomonadaceae bacterium
TTCGTTAATACACTACTCGCGAGCGGTAACCCGGCGCTTATCAATGGCGCCGTGCAGTACGCGTATCTCGCGTCCAGTGGTGGCAGCACCGCATTGACCGGAACGAATCCTTTGCCAAATCCGGGCTCAGTCCCTGGCGTCGGATTGGGTGCTACGATTGGCTCGCGCTTTTTCCTTTCGGGCGCGCCAGTTCCTTCCGCCACGACAAACGCATTGGGCCAGCCGATAGCTTTTCGACCGTTGCAATCGTTGCAGACGGTGTTTCCGGTTACGGAGAAGACCACCTTTAATTCAATTCGCATCGACCAGGTGGTCACCAAAAACCATCATCTGACTTTCCGTTTTGGCTACAACCCCAGCACGATCACGGGCATTCAGGTCGAATCGCAGAATCAATCGCTCGGGCAGAATGATTTCTCGCGCACCGGCATTCAAAGATTAAAGGACTATTCATTTGTCGGCACGCTGGCTTCAACGCTTTCCGGCAGCATGGTGAACGAGCTGCGCTTCAACTTTGGCGAGCGGCGCGCGGTATTTCAACCGCAGAACCTGGATGCCGTGGCTTTCAATATTTCGGGCACCGCCTTTATTGGTCGCGAATTGTTCTCGCCGGTAGTGCGGACCGAAACGCGTTATGAATGGACTGATTCAATTAACATCGTCAAAGGCTCGCACACCTTAAAGTTCGGCGGTGACTACGCTTCGGTAAACATCCCCTCAGCAATTTTCGAGTTGAATTTTGCCGGCCTCTATAATTTCGGCGGCCTGCCCGCGAGTAATCTAAATGCAGCATTCGTGGGCGCGCCCGACTTTACGCCGGTTCAGCAGTATGGCCTCGGATTACCAACAATTTACATTCAGGGTTTTGGCAATCCGGTCAGCCGGATCAGCAACAAACCCATCGCGTGGTTTGCGCAGGACTCCTGGAAGATTGGGAGACGTCTGACCCTCAACTACGGCGTTCGCTACGATTACGAGATAACTCAGCAAGTCGCTCCGGTGGGATTGACCGATCCTCTTTCGGGCATAACTCTGACTGCCAGCCAGATGCTCGCCGCACAAGATGCGATGAATGTGCAGCAGGGATTTCCGCGGGACAAGAACAATTTCGCGCCCCGGCTGGGAGTAGCCTGGGATGTTAATGGCGATCAGAAAACAGTCGTCCGGGCCGCCGCGGGAATTTTTTACGATCACCCGCTATTGGCCGTCGCCTTTAATTCGGACATCGCAGACGCATCGCAGCAGCAACAGGGAATCCTGACACCGCAAGGTGGGCCTGATCCGAGGGCGCTGCTCAACGCGACGCAGGTGTTTCAGGGCACAGTCGTAATTTGCAACTTCCCGGGCGCCATTCCGGGCGTGAATTGCACGCCTGGCGCGGCATCGTCTGCGCAATATCAGCTCGGCCGCCAGCGCTTCAACGATCAGACGTTCCCCGGATTTGGTCCGGTGTTGCCGTTTACCTTGCACGTCAAAAAGGATTTCGAATACGCCTATGCGAATCAGGCGAACTTTACAATCGAGCGTCAATTGACCAAGGACATGGCAATTTCGGGCAGCTACATCTTCGTCGGCGCGCACCACTTGCCGCATCCGAACGACATCAACGCCCCGCGCACAGATTTGCAGATTTCGAATTTTGCGCGCTGGGCCGGACGCAACCCTTTGAGCACCACGGAAGCAGTTGCTTTCTCGATTCCGACGGCCGGTGGTGCTTGCCCGGGCGGCGTGCCGTTGCAATGCTTTACGATGACGACCCCAGCCGGCAGTCCGGCATATCCAACCGCGGGCACCACGTTCGCGATCATTGTTCCGGGAATGGTTGCGGCGCCTTTGACGAATCTGGGCAGCCGAGTCATCAACGCCGCGATCGCCAACTTCTTCCGGCCGAATGCGCCCAATTACTTTCTGGCCCAGGCCCTGTCCGGCGGTCTGGTCACTCCGGCCGTATTAAATTCGGTATTACCGGGAACTTTGCGAACTCCCGGAACGATCTCGCCATTCGGATCGATCAACGCACAGTCGTCTGAAGGCAATTCGAACTACAACGCGATGAATATCGATCTGAAGAAGCGCTTCTCGCACAACTTCCAGTTCCTGGCGTCCTATACCTGGTCGCATTCGATTGACGATTCTTCGGATCTACAGACGCTCTTGTTGCCGCAGGACAATCGAAACCTGAGGCCAGAGCGCGGCGACTCGCTGTTCGATCAGCGTCAGCGATTCGTGTTTAGTGCCGTAATCGCGTCGCCTCCGAGCTGGCGTAGTGGCGATGGCCTGCACAAATTCCTGGCTGACTTTACCCTGGCACCAATTTTTGAAATTTCTTCGGGCCGTCCTCTCAATATTCTGAGCAATCAGGACACGAACGCCGATCAGTCGAACCAAACTGACCGCCCGTCGGTATCAACCAATGGGCGACTCTGCGTTCCCGGCACCCCCGGATGCACGCCTCTGATTACCAACGGCCAGTTCTCAGTCGGCGATTTGGCGCGCAACATGGGGGTGACTCACAGCTTTAGTTCGTTTGATATGCGCCTGACGCGTAAGGTGAGATTCGGTGAGCGGGTAAACCTGGATATCATCGCTGAAGGCTTTAACCTGTTCAATCGTTTCAACGAAGCAGCCGCGTCGCCGTTTATTGACGATGTGAATGCTTTCGGTCAGCGGGCGGGCAACGGCCGGTATTACAGCCGGCCGACGGCATCTTACGACCCGCGGCAGTTCCAATTTGGTCTGAAACTTAATTTCTAATCGTTGTGGTCCAATAAAAGAAGGAAAGGCGCGGCCGTGGATGCCGCGCCTTTTTTTGGATCTTAAGACGTGAAGTTAAAGTTAGCTTGCCTGCGCCACCTGCGCTGCTCCCAGCATTCTCTCGAACGCCGGATCCATGACCCTGGTTCCGTACTCGCCGGCGGCAAAGCTTTTTAACTTATGCTGATCGTCGAAAAGGTAATAAGCGGGAACATAGCCGTGCTCGTTTTGAAAAGCATCCCGCAGTTTATGCTCGTTATCGATCGCGTGCGGCTCGGTAATTCCGTACTGCTCCGCTGTTTCGCGTACCTCCTCAACGTTCGTGTCTTCCGGATATCGCGGCATATGAATCGCGACGAGTCGCAGACCCGCGGCCGCGTATTTCTCTCGCCACTCGGTCACGCGCGGCAGATTGTCTTTACACATACCGCAGCTTAATGACCAGAAATGAATGAGCACTGGACGGCCTTCAGTGTCCCGCAAAATCTCTTCGGGCGATCCGGCCAGCCATTCGGTCGCGCCTTCGAGCGAAGGCATCGGGGTTCCGATTCTCATGGGCATCGTTTGTATCTCCCGCTGGTGACTCTGTGGTCCTCTCGGTGTCTGTGGTGAAATCGTTATCAACCAGAGCAGACACTGAGTTTGCACAGAGTCACAGAGACTGGTTTACGCCTTGATCGTTTCCTGGCCCGGCCGCCATTCCGCCTGGCAAAGTCCGCCAGTTTGCAAGGCCTGGATCACTCGCAGGGTCTCTTCTGCCGAGCGGCCAATGTTCAGATCGTGAACTACTTTGTATCGCAGGACGCCTTCCGGATCGATTACGAACAGCCCGCGGAGAGCGATGCCGCGATCTTCAATTAGCACGCCGTAATCGCGCGACATCTTTTTGGTGATGTCCGCGCCCAACGGAAAGCGCAGGCCTTCAACACCACCCTTGTCACGGGGCGTCTGTAACCACGCGCGGTGCGAAAACGCCGAGTCTGTGGAGATGCCGATCACCTCGGCTCCGACACCTTCAAAATCGTCGTAACGATCACTGAAAGTCGTTAATTCAGTCGGACAAACAAAGGTAAAGTCCAACGGATAAAAAAGTAGCACGACCCATTTGCCACGATAGTCGGAAAGCTTAACCGGCTGATCAAGCTTTTGAATATTCTTGGTGGATGGAACTTCGAAATCAGGCGCAGGTTTTCCCACCTGGGCACTCTCGTATGCGGTTGCTATTGCTGCTGACATTCTTCCTCCTCTAAAGGTTAATTGTTTGCCGCGACGATCTGCGTCACGACGTTTTCAAAATCAAGACGGACTTCTTTATTTATCATCACGGCATTTCGGACAAAGACCGACCAAAGTCAGATGCACCGATTCGGCCCGAAAGCGCGAGGCCCGCGCCGCCGCACGAGTCAAAGCGACCGTGCCCGGCAAATCAAAATCAACGAGCTTGCCGCAGGACGAACAGAGGGCGTGATCGTGCCGGTCCGTTTCCCGATCATAGCGGCTGGCGCCGTTGCCAAAGGATATCTCGCGGACCATGCCCTGTTCTTTCAAATAACGGAGCGAGTTGTAGACGGT
>DATISD010000366.1:0-8744 GCA_035469005.1 Pyrinomonadaceae bacterium
CATTCGGCGATCACGCGCGCCCGCGAGTCTTTTGCTGAATCGCATCCGTTGCGACGGTTTCGGGTCGCTCAGGAAATTGCCTTTTGGTTGATTATCGCGTGCGGCGGTTATGGCATTTATCTAATCTGGACCTTTGACTGAAAAGCGGCGCCAATGATCACCGGGCTCGATCTTCTTTTTCTCGAGGTTAATAATCTTGAAGATTCACTTGAATTCTATTCGGAGATGCTCGGATTCGAAATCGAGTCGAACAATCGCAAGGCGGACCCACCGATCGCATCCTTGAAATCGGGTTCCTTGCGCATCACCCTGGTCCAGCAAATCGAGACGATGCTAAAGCGCGGACGTGGTGTTCATTTCGTTTTGGGCGTGGCCGACGTTGACGCTTTTTATGAACGAGTCAGCGCCAGGATGATCGATGTCAGCGAGCCGCGCGATGAAGGCTGGGGTGGGAGGTTTGTTACCTTGCAGGATCCGGACGGCTACCGTCTTTTCTTCGTGACCTGGACGTAGGAAAGTTTCTTCCACGCAGTTACTTAATTCGTTTGGTCGAAAGGATTGAAACCGATGAATTATCAACACGTCGAGAACTTACTGATTAGGTATAGGGGCGGTGCTGTTCACATTAAAACTTTGTCTGGCGGCGTTTACGAGGGAACTATCTCTGATGTGACTAACGACTATGTCGCACTCAAAGGGAAGGATGACGCCGGCGAAGAAGCGTTAAGAATTGTTCTCTTGCACGCGATCGAATCGCTTCTTCCGCAACGTCGCTGATGGCATTCATCACTAAAACTGATTATGAAACTCGTCGACAAATTTCTGTCACAAAAAAAATATACCGACAGTTGCATAAGCACCTCGACTTGTGCATAATCTCGTTGCGCCCGCCTCCCCGGTGGGCGAAGTGGTCGCGTGGGGTGAGGACACGTGGCCTTAGGGTGGGGCTTGTGGGAGGGCCCCGCCCGCTTTTATTTTTGGAGCACAGTTTTTTCTCTTCGGTCATCGTTCCAGTCAAGCGCACCCCCCCTGGTAATCACGCAGCCGCTTATTGACTTTCAAAAGAAGTGGCTTAATATACGGCACGGACTAAACCCCCGGTACTTCTTTCGAAGAGCAAAGCAGCGGGAGCGCGCGAAAGCGATTCGCCACAGTTGGCATGTTCTCAAGCAGCCATGCTGTGGCATTTTTAGCGCCGTCAATCGCAGGGGCGCCTCCGCTGAGATGACACGATGGCCTCTCTAAAGCGTCTGCTGGTTGGCAGCCCGATCAGAACGGCACGCTTAGCACACGAACGGTTAACCAAGAAGACTGCGCTCGCGATCTTCGCGTCGGACGCCCTGTCTTCAACCGCTTACGCCACCGAACAAATTCTGCTCGTTCTCGCGGCTGCTTATATCGCCGGACACACTAATGCTTTCGGGCGTGTAGTTCCCATCTCGATTGCGATTTGTCTGCTGCTGGTAATAGTCGCCATCAGTTATCGTCAGACTATTCACGCCTATCCCTCGGGCGGCGGGGCATTCATAGTTGCCAAGGAGAATTTGGGAACGTTACCGGGACTAGTTGCCGGCGCTTCGCTGCTGGTTGATTACATCCTGACGGTGTCAGTGTCGGTGGCGGCGGGCGTGGAAGCGATCACGTCGGCGATGGTGGGAACGCGATTCGCCGAATTGCACAATCATCGGGTCTGGTTGTGTCTGTTCTTTATCGCGTTCATCACAGTCGCAAATCTTCGTGGCGTTCGTGAAGCGGGCGCCATGTTTGCAGCTCCGAGCTATGCCTTCATCTTCAGCTTTGTCGCTCTGATCATCTATGGCCTGGTTCGTTATTATGTGAATCCAGGCATAGTACCGGTTCCCAATGATGCCGATTTAAAGATTGCCGAGGGCTACCATGCGCAGCCGCTAAACCTGCTCCTTCTGTTAGGCGCGTTTGCGAACGGTTGCGCAGCCTTAACGGGAATCGAAGCGATCTCAAACGGGGTGCAAGCCTTCAAGGCGCCGGAATCAAAGAACGCGGCGACGACGCTATCGTGGATGGCGACTCTGCTGATAGTCATGTTTTTGGGCGCGAGTGTTCTTGCTTACCTCTTCAATGTCCATCCGCTCGAACACGAGACCGTAATTTCACAAATCGCGCGCGTGGTGTTTACGGGGCCGATGACCTGGTTCTATTACGTTGTGCAGACCACGACAGCAGCGATTCTAATTTTGGCAGCCAACACGTCGTTCGCCGGGTTTCCTCGTCTTTCATCGCTGCTGGCGCGCGATCGTTTCCTGCCGCGGCAACTGGCGAACCTTGGGGATCGCCTGGTCTTTTCCAACGGCATCATTTTGTTGGCCATATTTTCCGGTTTCCTGGTCTGGGCGTTCAGGGGCGATACCAGCAGACTGATTCCACTCTATGCCGTCGGAGTCTTCCTCTCATTCACTCTCTCTCAGGCCGGCATGGTGGTCCATTGGTGGCGCGAAGGAAAGATGACGCAGTCACCGGTTCAGGATGCTGCGGCCCTGAACTCGAGCGGAACCATCGAGATTCGAAAAACCTCACACTGGCGAAAACACCTGGCCGTCAATGGCGTCGGAGCGATTGCTACTTTCGTCGTCCTGATGATTTTCATCGTGACCAAGTTTGTTCATGGTGCATGGATCGTGGTGTTCTTGATTCCGTTGCTGGTGTTGATGTTCCTCAGAATCCATCGCCACTACGTTGATGTTGCGCAACAGCTATCGACAGAGGGTTTGCATGGATTGCGGCCAATTCATCACGAGGTGATTGTCCCAATCTCTGGAATTCATCGGGGCGTAATCGCCGCGCTGGAATACGCAAAGTCAATCGCGCCTCATCATGTGACGGCGGTTTACGTAAACCTTGACGACGAGGCTACGCAAAAACTACGCGAGAAGTGGCAGCAGTGGGGCTCGGGAGTGAACCTTGTAGTGGTAGCTTCGCCCTATCGATCGCTGGCCCGGCCGCTATTCAACTATGTCGATCGGGTGCGCCGAAGTTCGCCTAACGTAATCATCACGATCGTTTTGCCGGAATTTGTGCCTGCAAGATGGTGGCAGAATTTACTGCACAATCAAAACACTCTGTTTTTAAAAGGCGCGCTTCTATTTAAGAAGGGTGTGGTCGTTACCAATATTCCGTATCACCTGGAACACTAATAACTAAACAGTTGCGGCCATTGCGCGCGAAGCCAAAAAGCAGGTGCGGCAATAGACGGGACGGCCTTGTGAAGGATAAAAAGGTACGGTTGTTTGTGCGCGGCACTGAGCGCAGGTGACGGTTACTTCGATTCGTTGTTTGACACCGGCCGATTGGGCCGCTGAGATCGCCGCGAGGCGTTCATTCTTTGCTTGCTTGCAGGGCTTGCAGCGTTTGGGCTCGTTCTTCAAACCCTTGTCGTGAAAAAAAACCTGCTCGCCGACCGTCCAGGTAAATTCCTCGCCGCAATCCACACAAGTTATGGGCCGATCCTGATAGTCACTTACCTGGTCGGCCCCGTTTTGTTCTGTGTGTGCGTCTGACATAGTTTTCCTCCCGCCGCCCATTTGTCGTTAGGGACAGGAAAGCCCTATCAGCAGTGCATTGAGCTGTACGAGGAGGCCGCGGAAAAACTACACTAGCGGTTGTTCGCTTAACGTTTTTCCCGAGCGCACGAAAGCAACAGCCACAGCGGCTGCACTTATATGACTATGATCCGGCGGTGTCAAGCATTTTTTGAGGAAATGTGTGGCGGTAGAATCCTTCGAAATTAGTGCGGGAGTGGTCTTTTGACGATGAGAATTTTAGTAGTTGGATCGGGCGGTCGAGAACACGCGCTGTGTTGGGCGTTGCAAAGGACTTCTGCGCCTTTGGAATTATTTTGCGCTCCCGGAAACGCTGGCATTGAACAGCTGGCCAGATGTGTGCCAATACGCGTGACTGACAACGACGCGCTCGCTACGTTCGCGGAGCAGTCAAAAATTGATTTGACGGTGGTGGGACCAGAAGGTCCCTTAGCGGCCGGCATAGTTGATCATTTTCGCAATCGAGGTTTGCGTATTGTCGGCCCGAGACAAGCTGCTGCGTGCCTCGAATCGAGTAAAGCGTTTGCGAAAGATTTTATGCAACGGCATGCAGTCCCCACTGCGCGCTATCGAATCGTCTCGTCTGTGGAAGAGGGCGCGGCCGTCTTGAAAGCCGGCGAATTTGGCGGCCAGCAAACTTCCGTCGTGATCAAAGCTGACGGACTGGCGGCGGGTAAGGGTGTCTTCGTGGCGGCGAATCGCGCCGAAGCCGTTAGCGCTCTGAATGAATTGAAAAGTGGGGTAGTGGGAGCGGAAGCGGCTCGACATATTGTCATCGAAGAATCACTCAAAGGGCGCGAGGTGTCGCTGCTTCTGTTTTCTGACGGCAAGAACTTTCGCCTGATGCCTGCTGCACGCGATCACAAGCGGGTTGGCGAGAACGACACGGGTCCGAATACGGGAGGAATGGGATCGATTACGGATGCCACCGTCCTGGACGATGCAACGCGCGATCACATCGTTCGCGAAGTGATCGAACCGACGCTTCACGGATGCCGCGCCGAAGGCTTACCGTTTCAGGGAATCTTGTTTGTAGGTCTGATGTTGACCACCGACGGCCCACGGGTCCTTGAATATAACGTGCGATTCGGCGATCCAGAGACGCAGGCCATTCTGGTCCGACTGAAAAGCGACCTGGCAGAAATCTTCCAGGCAATAACTGAGACGCGACTCGGCGCCGTCCAGGTAGACTGGTCCGACGAATCCTCTGCTTGTGTCGTGCTGGCGTCGCGCGGCTACCCGGTCAGTGCAGAGACTGGTGCGACAATTCGCGGGCTCGATCGAGCAGCACAACACGACTTCACGACGATCTTTCACAGCGCCACTGCCCGAGGCGCAAATGGCGAATGGCTAACCGCCGGCGGCCGAGTGCTGGGGGTCACCGCAACGGGCGAAAATCTCGATATTGCCCTGTCTCGCTGCTACGGCGCGGTCGGCGACATTCAATGGGACGGCATGCATTACCGGCGCGATATTGGACGGCCAGTTGAGACGCGCGCCTCAGCAAAGCGCTGAAATCCCGCAAACCGAGCTGTTAACTGCGCAGGGCTCACTGCGAACCGCCAACCGTTCTCTGCTATACTCCCTTCAAAATTGGTCGAAAATGCAACCGTGCGCCTTGCTCTTTCGTACTATTCGACGGTGCGCCGGGCCTTTTTTGACGACCGCTGTGGTGACTAACCCGATCTTCGATTCTGAAATTAGCCGGAGGATGAAATGGGACTGTGGACTAGGATAAAGCGTTCGATGCGCGCGCTGTTCGGCGGAATTGTCGAGGCAACAGAAGATCCCGAACTGATTCTGCAACAGACGATCCGCGACATGCGCGATCGTATTCCGGACCTGAACAACTCAGTGGCCCAGGTGATGGCCACGGAAAAACTTCTGGCTAGGAACCAGGAGCGGCTGGAAACACAGGTAGTCGATCTTGATTCGAAGATCAAAGCGTCAGTGAAAATGGGCCGCGACGATATCGCCACGGCCTACATCGGCCAGCTGCAACAGGCGCAGGTCGACCTGCAGCGGACTGTGCATCAACATGAGCACGCTGAACTGGCATCGAAACAGGCGCTGAAGGCCCGCGACAACTATATGCTGCAAATGCAGCGGCGCACCGCCGAAGCGATGCAGCTCATTAATCAATCAAAGCAGGCCAAGCTCCAGGAGCAGTTGGCCCAGACGATGGCTTCGTTCCAGATTGGCGACGACGCGCAAACCTTTGACGAGATGCGCGACAAGATCGATCGTCGCGCCGCCGCCGCGGAAGCACGAATGCAATTGGGGTCCGCTTCTGTCGACAACAAGATGCAGGAGATCGAAAGAGAAGCGATGGATATGCAGCTGCAGGACAAGCTGCTTCAATATAAGAAAGAGATGGGCTTGCTTCCGGGCGGCACCGACGCGGGTTCCCCGGCAGCGCTGCCGGCCGCGCAGGGAGAGACCACTCCACAATCGTAAAGCAGGATGTTCGGAGTTCCGCCTTTGGACGGCCGCCGCGTAAAAGCGGAACTCCAGGCCCGGGCCGCAGCCAAAACCGTCACTTAGCCCAGAAAAATATTCAGCAATTAATCACACAGGTTCATGGAATTTCCCAAGATCGATTTCCGATATGTAAAAGAGGCGTTCAAGGAGCCGATTAATTTTTGGGGCATGGCCGGCTTTGCCATCGGCGCCGCGTTCTTTCAGGATGTGACGCCACTGCTGCTCGCGCTGGGCACTGAAGCTGCGTATCTGGCAATTATACCCGCCAGTCCCATCTATCGCCGCCTGGTCGAGCGGCGCGAAAAAGAACGCGCGCGCAAACTTCGCGAAGCGCAACGCGAAGCCGTAATCAAGGGATTCGATCCGCGCGAACGCGAGGCAGTTGAGTACCTGCGCTGGATGAAGAATCAGATTTACTCGAACTACAAAAAGTTCACCACCAGCAAGGAGATTCCTGCGAACCTGCAAACGCTCGATCAGCGCTGGGAAGACTTTGTCGATTTACTTGATGTCTACCGCCGGCGTAAGCACCACCTGCGATCGACTAATCGTCAGGCCGTCGCGAATCAACTTAAACAAGCTGAACACGCCGTTCAAACCGCATCTGACGATAGGCAAAAGCGCATTCAACAAGCCAACGCCGAAATCCTCAGGCGCCGGGTGGCCGCCTTCAATGATCTCGAGCGTTCCGTCCGTTTGGTTGAAGGGCAGCTGCAATCGATCGAAAATTTCTTTGGCCTGGTCAACGATCAGGTGGTTACTTTGCCTACTCCGGAACGGGTCTCCGCGCTGCACTTTGAAGAGCTCAGCGATTCGATTGCCATGACCCGCCAGATGCTGGAAGAAACCGCCGACACCTTCGGAATGCTCGACAATCAACATCGCGAATTAGATCTGCTTCTCTCCAGCGGCTCATCTTCAAAATAGACTGGAGCGCAAGCGTCCTCGCTGACAATCAGACGGGTGGCAAGCGGCTACCGGGATGGTTTTGCTTTCGGACTGATCTCGCCGACTCATCGTCGAAATAGAGATAGCGTCAGAAGCCCGACCGCGAGGGAGGACAATTCTCTTTCCACCTTCCTGAGAAGACGGCAGAGCGATCTGTGTCCTGGCAACCTTTGTTTTAATCTAGCCCTCCCTCACGGTCGGGCTTCTGACACGCATGAGCACCCGCTCTGGGCCATCCTAAGCGCGTGATTCGCCGCCACTTAGCCCTTAAGGTAGAGCCTCAGGAAACACACCCTATCGTGTTGAAAAAAAAGATAGCCACAAGATATTGACATCCGCAGAAACTCGGCGTATAGTGCGTCCTGCTTTGGTTGAGACGGCTGGCGGCGGCGGCAGAAGGGTTCCAAAACCCAACTCCGCAAGGTTTTAGTGACTTCGCAATACCGACCGTAGTACCTGCAAAACATCAAGGGTTTTTGGCGTAGGCGATCATGAATCGTCTCGGTGTTCTAGTCCCCAAAATCTACCTCGCGTGCCCTCTGCGCGCGGGAAAGGTAAACTAATGAACATAGCGAGCGGCGCGAAGATGACAAAGGTGTCTGGAAAAGAGATAAGCCAGTCGACGTCCTTTGAACGGAAGGTTGTCCCCCTGGGACTGAATGCGCGGCGCGTTGTCGCCAAGCGCTATTCCCTGAAAGATGCCAAAGGGAATTCACTCGAGGAATGGTCGGACATCGTAGCGCGCGTGGTCGCTCACGTTTCAGTCGCTGAAACCGATCCGAATCAGCGCGACCAGTTCTTCAACGCGATGAGTGACATCATGCTGGCGCGTGAGTTTGTTCCCAATACGCCCTGCCTGGTGAATGCCGGCAAGCCGAATGGCCAGCTCGCGGCCTGCTTCGTGCTGGATGTGCCGGACTCGATCGCCGGCATTATGAAGACTGCCACCGACGCCGCGATTATTCATCAGACCGGTGGCGGCACCGGCTTCACTTTTGAGAAGCTTCGTCCCAGCGGGTCCATGGTGCGCTCGACTCACGGAGTCGCCAGCGGTCCCGTCTCGTTCATGAACATTTTCAACACGACGACCGACACGGTGAAGCAGGGTGGAGTGCGCCGCGGCGCGAATATGGGCATGATGCGCGTCACGCATCCGGACATCCTGCGTTTCATTCATGCGAAGAACGATCAGCATTCGCTGACGAACTTCAATATTTCAGTCAACGTAACTGACAAGTTCCTGGACGCAGTCGATCGAAACGAGTGGTATCAGCTCGATTTCAAAGGCGAGGTCTGGAACGATCCGGTTTTCGATCCGGTCACGGGCCGCAATTACGTCGTCTATCGCCGGCCAGACGGATCGACCGTCACATTCCGCGACAAGGAGGCTTTTGACACTGCCGATCTTTCCGACACCTTGATTGAAGAGCCGCCGGCTCCGGGATTTGTCTACGCGCCGGACATCTGGAACCGGATTGTGGCCAGCGCGCATCGTTACGCCGAACCCGGCATTGCCTTCATCGACGAAGTAAATCGCCACAATCACATGATGAATTCGATGGGGCCCATCATGGCGAGCAATCCCTGCGGCGAACAGTTCCTGCACTTCGCGAACTCGTGCAATCTCGGCTCGATCGATGTCAACAAGTTCTATGATCGCGAAAATCGTCTGGATTGGGATCGGCTGGCCGAAGTCACGCATTGGACAACGCGTTTTCTCGACAATGTGATCGACACCTG
>DATISD010000367.1:0-6810 GCA_035469005.1 Pyrinomonadaceae bacterium
TGACGCATTTAATTCGCCCAACATCTGAGAAATAATCCGGCGCAACTCGTCGGGGTTTCGTGTCCCCGCGGCGTACGGCAGGTACTGTTCGCGTATTTCGTTCCAGTTCACACCGTTGAAACTGGAATCGAAGAAATTGTCACGAATGTAAGTCCATGCCTGCTGGAACACTTCAAGCTTCTCACGTCCGAAATCGACGTCCATTTCGGCCGCAACGTTGAGCGGCCGCGCCTGGCGGTTCTCGAGTGGGATGATGTTGATGCGACCCGTTTCCAGGTAGTAGACCTCTTTGCTGTCAGGCGAAAACTGCGCGGTGGTCTTGAAGCCGGCGGTCGAAGTTAGTTGGCGCGAAACGAATGGATCTCGGGAGAGCTCATCAAGCGGAAAGACATAAAGGTTCGTTTGACTGGCGACTGACGCAATCATCAAAACCAGTTTTCCGTCAGGACTGATCGCGTGATAACGCACATCTATGCCGACGGGAAGCAGACTCAAACGACGGCGAATCTGTTCGAAATCGATCTGCACCGGTTTCGGCGCGGGTCTGACTCTGGTTTCAGGTGAAGGCGATGCACTCGGCGCAGCTGCAGGAGTCGGAGTTGGTTGAGGTTCAGTCGCCGGTTGTTGCCTGAGTGGCGGACGCGGTTGTTCTTCTCTGAAAAGATCACGAAATTGATCTTCGCGAAACCTCGGCGTGCGCGGGATCAAATCAACCCGCGCCAGCTGGGTCGTCTCAGTGCGCTGTCCCGTGTCAAACAGAATGTAAGTACCGTCCGGACTCCAGGAGATAGTATTGTTGCCACCATTCGCCACAAACGTAATCTGACGGGCCTCGCCGCCGGCAACGGGCGCGACGTAGACATTCTTGAAGAGCTTTTCGCCCACCGGCATAAAGGCAATCCATTTGCTATCCGGCGACCACGCGTAAGGCCGGTCGGAACTGAGCGGCGGGCGCTCCAGATGCGCTTTGGCGACGCTGCGTTCAGTTTTGGATTCGACATCATAAACGCGAATCTCTTCTCCGCCGCGCTCAAACGCGATCATTTTTCCATCAGGAGAAAAGTGCGGCGTGTCGTCGCTTAATTGATCCCGAGTAATTTGCGTTTCCGTGTTGGTGGCAAAGTCGTAAAGAAAAAGATGGCCTGGCCCATCGCGGTCGGAAACGTAGACCAGGCGGCGGCTGTCCATGGACCAGGCGACTTGCGATTCTTCGGCAGGACTGACGGTCACCCGCGCGGCATCGCCCCCATCTGTGCTGGAAACGGCAAAGATTTCGCCACGGACGATGAAAGCCACCTTTTTCCCGTCAGGCGCCAGCGCCAGTTCCGAAATCTGATCGGTCAGACGCAAATGTTCGACGGCCGGTCCCGCCGGCGCACCGCGGCGATTAATGTTTACGGTACTGGCGCGGCCACTGGTGGCATCGAGTCTCCAGATTTGAAAATTGCGTTCGAAAACGATCGTTCGCCCGTCATAACCAATGCTCGGCCAGAGCACGCGGCCATCCTTGAATTGCGTCACCTGCCGGGTCTTGCCGCCGATTTCTTTCGCCCACACATTCTGAGCGCCGCTGCGATCCGAAACGTAATAGATGGTGCGGTCATCCCTGCCCCACATGGGCCAAACTTCTTTCGCGCCGCCTTCGCTGAGTTGTTCGTAGCTCGGCGGCGAACCAAAACGCATCAACCAGATCTCGCTTTCGTCGATGTGACTGTGGCCTTTGCGCCACCACTGCGAGCCGCCGAATCCATGCCCGGTGAAAGCCACGCCGTTGCCGTCGCGCTTCGGCGCGCTGAAATATTCGTAGGTGTACTGATCCGCGGCCACCTGCATCGGTGTTCCACCATCGATGCTGATTCGAAAGACGTCCGTCCCGCCGTTATCACGACTGCTTGAGCTGAAGTAAATCCAACGGCCATCCTCAGACCAGGCGTCAAGTTGATCGTTACTGTCATCAAACGTCAGCCGCTTCAGATCGCCAGTATCAATCGTGAGAAGGTAGATGTCACCGTTGCCGGTGCGCGTCGAGCCGAAAGCCAGCCGGCGGCCATCGGGTGAAAACAGCGGTCGTGATTCAGTAGCCGGGTGCGAAACGAGCAAGCGCGCCTCGCCGCCGGCCGCCGCAACGGTCCAGATGTCGCCGCCCGAAACAAAAACGATTTCGGAGCCATCAGGCGAGAGAGCGGGCTCCGTAAAACACGGCTGGGCCGGTTGAGCGACTACGATTATTGAGCAGGTGGCCAGAAAGATTACTCCCAGACTCACCAGGAGCCGGCGTAATCCACGATTTGGATCAGTCATATTGTGTCTGCACCTTGTGCTGGATTGAAAACGGTGGAATAACCGCGCGGCATACTACAACATTTTTTCGCGGGTGCAAGCGCTGACTCTTCAGCTCAAAAGATAATGGCCACCCGATGGTGGCCGTCTTCGTAAAGATTGGCTCCGCGCGAGGACCAACTGCGCAACCCCTTTCTGGTTGCTCTCCTCTTACGCCACCTTTCGTGGCCTTCGCGCTTTCTTCTTCAGCACAGACAAATGGTCGACCAAACGGAGTTGCCTTAGCATTGAACGTTTCTTGTTCTGGTGCTTCTCCATCCGTCGCAGAATGTTGTCGAGTACCTGCACCGCTTCTAAAATGTACGGACCCTTGTTGAGCATCACGCATTCGGCGCGTTCACCCATCGCCGCGTCTGTGATTTCGGCCCGAGAGGGGATGCCTTGCTTGGCGAGATTCTCCAGCACCTGTGTGGCCCAGATGACTGGCATATGGGCGGCTTCGCAAATCCATAAGATTTCTTCCTGCACTTCGGCCATTCTTTCCCAGCCGCACTCGATCGCCAGGTCGCCGCGCGCAATCATTACGCCGGCGGATGGGCTCCGCATGACAGCCAGGAGCAGATTAGCCAACTCATCAAATGCGCGAACGGTTTCGATTTTCAGGACAATTCCCAAATTCTGCCCGCCGACCAAGGCGAGCTGTTTCTGTAGTTCCTGCACGTCCGCGGCACTTCTCACGAACGAATAACCGATCAGGTCGGCACGCTTCGCGATGAACTTGAGATCCGCCAGGTCTTTTTCGGTTAAAGCCGGGAGATGAAGATTGGTGTCCGGAAGGTTGATCCCTTTGTCAGCACGCAAGCGGCTTCCGTTCGGGCGAGCATGAGTGATCTTAACTTCAATCTCGTCAGCCGTTACCCTGGTGATGACCCCACCAATTGCGCCATCGTCGAACCAGATCTTTTCTTTCGGCTGCACATCATCAAAAATCTCAGGCAAAGTTACCGAGATGTGCGGCGGACTGACCAACTGTCCTTCGTCGTCATATACGGCGGCTGCACCATCGATTGGTGATCTGGTAAGTACCAGTCGGTGACCGCTCTTGAGCAGAATGAACTGGTCGGTAGTTGGAAGTTTGCCCACGCGGCCAGGAAGAATTTCGATCGGTCTTCCCGGTCGCGCGAGGTGCAACACCGTCCCTGAAGCGAGATATGTCGTTTGATTTGATTCGGCCCACCAGCCACCCGTCGCAGCTCTCAGGGCTTTGATTGAACGGGCGGCGCCACGCGCATCAAAGAACTTCAGAACATCCCCGGCCTGAAGTTGTCGCAACCCTTTGCCGGTGATGGGCAGGCAAACATCGGCGGATTCCGGCGGTGGGGTCACCACACTCCCCGCACTTAACCAAATTTTTACCGGGTCCTGTATATCTCCGTACAGATCACGGCGAGGACGCCACTTAATTACCTGCGGACCAGCCATCATGGGACCAGTGCGCAACTTTGGTCCAGCCAGATCCATGAGGACGGAGCAGCTCTTCCCGATTTCTTTGGACGCTCGCCGCGCATGTTCGATCATCTTCGCCCACACATCAACGTGATCATAGGCGCAGTTAATGCGCATGCAGTCCATGCCATCGGCCAGGAGCGTGCGAATAAAATCGTAATCTTCGGCAGCTTCGCTGGGCATCGTTACCATGATGCGCACTGTTCGCACCTTCGGTTTTGGCCCCAGCAAATTTTCTGTGTGCGCTTCAAGAATGCCGCAACCCTCTGCATAACTGAGCGCGCCGTTCGATGGCAGCGGTTCGTGACCGTTATTCGACATGCGGCGCAGCAGGCCTTCGATCGCATCGACGTTGGCCTTGACGTGCGCTTCTGCTCGTCCGAGCGATGAAAGTCCGTGCGCGGCCAGGCGCTTCTGAATACCGCGCAGGTCATGACGTCTCAACGCTAAATAATGAAGTAGGTTTTTAGCGCTTTCGAAATGCGATTCATGCAGGTCGTATTGTTCGGCAAGTGCGGCCGCTTCCAACTCCAGCATCTCCAGCCGAATAACCCCTAGTTGTTGGATGAGTTCATCGAGTTCATCCGGCTCGTTACGTTTGATGATTGACCCAGGTTCTGCTCGCATAAATGATCGATCGTTTCAACTGACGGTCTTGTTCCCCATGGATTTAGGCAACGGCTGTGCCCATTTCAAAGCGGTACATTTCTGGTTTCCCGTCAGCAGTCGAAGATCGATTGCCCGCTCCCAATCAGCAGCCACTGGCGGTGGCGCCGCCAGAACCTGGCGCAAACTCGAAGCGCATAATTGCCAAAGCTGTGACCTCGCTCACACGAACTCTTCAGGTTCTAATAGCGCGTTTCCTCGCAAATAGTGGGTGACTTTCCTCAAGAAAATTGCGCAGTGCATCGCGTTAGCGCCGCTTCCCAACCAAACTGAAATGGCATGTCCGTTGCGATCAGAAATGGAAAGAAAACAGCTGAAAATGTGTGTGCGTGGGTTTAGTTGTCCGGGCTTCTGACAGGAGTGTCAAGAGTGCCGGCAACCTTACCCGAGTCGCAGGGAGGCAGGTATGAAAGTCAAAGACGTTATGACGCCCGACGCCAAGGCGATTTGGATTACTGAGAGCCTGGCGGATGCGGCCAAAGAAATGTGGGAAAACGACTGCGGGATCTTACCGATAATCAAAGACGGCCGGAAGGTCGTCGGCATGATCACGGACCGCGACATCTGCATGGCGACGGCTGTGCGGGATAGAAACCCTTCGAGCATTTCTGTCGAAGAGGTCATGAACGCGACCGTCTATGCGGCCGAGCCGGAAGCAGAAGTCGAGCAGGCGCTGCAAACCATGCGCGAGCACAGGATTCGACGCTTGCCCGTGCTCAACGTCGCAGGCGAACTCGAGGGCATTGTGTCGATGAATGACATCGTGCGGAAGGCCAAAGCGGGCGATGGTAAGAAGCCCGGAATCGATTACGCCGACGTGGTAAAGACTTATCAGGCAATCTGCGAGCATCCGTTGGCAACGGCCCAACCAGCCAGGGCTGTCTAGGTCGATCTCGCACCTTTGCTTTGGAAATCAGGATGGCGACAGCGCCGGTCCGAGGAGGTTAGGTATGCTTACAAAACGGAGTGACAAAGAACTTGAGCAGGACGTAAGGCGAGAGATCCGATGGGACTCGCGAACCATTTCATCGCCAATCGAAGTGAAAGTTTCGAATGGAGTCGCAACGCTAACGGGCGTAGTGTCGAGCTACGCGAAAAAGATTGCTGCCCAGGAAGCGGCGCATCGCGTCTCTGGCATTCTCGATGTAGCGAATGACATTGAGGTCAGGGCCGTCGATCTGTTTGCTCGCACGGACACCCAAATCGCCAGCGCGGTGCGGAGTGCTTTGGAATGGGATGCGCTGGTTCCAAATGAACGCATTACGTCAACTGTAAGCACCGGATGGGTGACACTGGAAGGTGCCGTCGATTACTGGCGCGAGCGCGAAGATGCAGAACGAGCGATCCGCCGTCTGAATGGCGTCGTTGGCGTGATCAATAAAATCACAATCCAAAAACGTCCAGTCGATCCCAAAGAGCTGCGCGAACAAATCGAATACGCGCTGGAACGGCGTGCTGACCGTGAAGCAGAGCGGCTGCGGGTGGACATTTACGACGGCGCGGTGGATTTGTGGGGCCGGGTTCATTCATGGCAGGAAAAGCGAGCCGTGCTCGGCTCGATAAGCCACGCGCCCGGCGTTTCCAGAGTAGTGGATCATCTGCGAGTTGACCCCTACTTCTAATCAACTGATTCGCAATATTTTTATGGAGGGAAAAAGAGATGAAGAACAAAGAGAAAAAAGAGTTGGAGTTGGCACGCAAGACCCCGGAGTTTAATCCCTTCGGCATGATGCGCCGCCTGACCAACGACATGGAGCGTATGTTTGATGATTTCGGCGGCTTTAATTTTCCCGGCTTCTTCAACCGGGAATTATTCCCGTTCAACGCCGAGCTAAAAGACTTTGAGTGGATGCCTCAGATTGAGGTGCGTCGGACCAATGGCGACCTGATGGTCAAAGCCGACCTTCCAGGTCTCACCAAAGATGACGTCAAAGTAGAACTGACGGATGACGCGCTGACGATCTCAGGCGAGCGAAAGGAAGAGAAAGAAGAGAAGCACGAGGGCTTCTATCGCAGCGAACGGAAATACGGCCGTTTCTATCGTCAGATTCCGCTGCCGGAAGGCGCCAAGACCGAAAAGGCCACCGCGATATTTACGAATGGGGTGCTGGAGGTAAAGCTTCCAGTCGCCAAAGCGGAATCACCCGCAAGGAAAGTCGAAATCAAGGAAGCAACTGAGAAACAAATCAAAGCTGCAGCGTAAAGGCAGGGGCGAAAATGGCGGGCTGTTCTCGTACAAGGCTACGGCGACGGACAGCCCGCTGGCGGCGTTTAGCTGCCGGCTACGATGCTGAATCTCATTAACCGGAGGAAGAACTTTCATCTTACCTGGCTTGGAGCATTTTGCGTCCCAAGCCG
>DATISD010000368.1:0-3516 GCA_035469005.1 Pyrinomonadaceae bacterium
GTGCCACATTCAGCCAACCATTTTCGCGACCTTTATCCGCTGGGCCAGCAATGATTCAGTCACCAACAACAACAGCGCCAAAAACAATAACGGCCACCAAACCTTCTGGCGGTTTTCGATTTCTTCATTACTGAACCGGCGGTTCGCCTCGCGACCTTCTACGTTGCCCGATCCTCCGGTGACGCCATTCATAAACGCAGGAAAATCCAGCTTGGTGAAATCACCTTCGGCCGCATCCAAATCGACCGCGGCAAAGTCGGGACGCGCCGCGTAACGCAAGCGATAAAATCCCGGCTGGCGCCCGGTGATCAACAGATCGCCGTCAGGGGTTAGACGGTTATCAGTCAATCTTGCACCGTCCGGAGAATCCACCGCCGGCGGATCGCCTTTTGACTCTTTTGCAACTCTGAAGGTCTGGCCCAGGCCGTACCATGATCCTTCCTCGCGACTTCCGGCGTATCGAATCATCTGATGCACAAACGGCAGATAGAGTGGCGTCAACGCCAGATCATTCCAGCTGGGACCCAGAGAAGAAGTGAACAGCAATACGCGGCCTTTGCCGGCATTTGCTTCTATCAACGCCGGGCTGCCATCTTCATAGCGCGCCAGCACATTCACGTTAGGCTTCGCTTCCGAACGCAGGTAGCCAAATACGCGCGCTGCGGCCAAACGTCCACTCTCGCGAAAGACTTCAAAAATCGGGTGATCGAATTTAATGTCCGTCATTGCCACCCCTTCGCCCGGTTTTGTCTGGACCGCGTCGCTCAAAGTTACCGGCAAAAGGTCGCGCAGCGATTCATTGAAACTGTTCGCGTCAGTGTGCGGTCCCGTCGAAACGATGAGCTGGCCGCCGGCCTGGACAAATTTTTTCACACTGTCCGCCAGCGCTCCGGACAGCGGACCCGAGTCGTTAAGAATCACCAGCGAATTTTCGGCGACCCCGGAAGGATCGACAGCTCCAGCGCTTTTAACCGTGAAAGTGAACGGCAGTGCATCGTTCAAGCTCAGCGCGCTTTGCAGATAAAAGCTGTCGCTGCGACCGCGCGAAGCACTCTCAACAATCAGGGCTTTGGCCGGCGCTTCACGGCGAATTGTGAAATAGAATTTGTTGTCGGCAACAAAGTCGCTCGATCCGACCTCGACCACACATCGATTCGCGCCTTCCGTCAAATTGAAGCCGGTGAACTCGACGACCTTTGTCTCACGCGCATTCAGGCTGACCTCGCGCTTCTCAACCGTCTGATCGTTGATTTGAAAATCGATCGCCAGGCGTTCGCGCGGCGTGTCACTGAAGTTGCTGACCTGGACCGACAGGTTCTCTAAATACTTTTGACCAAAGACGAGACCATGCGCATCAACTCTGGTCACGGCAACATTCGCCGCCGGATTGTTTCCACCCACGTCAAACGTCTGCAGCTGAATATCGCTGTTGAGTTTGAAAGTCGCCTTCGCCTGGTTCCAACCACTGGCTTGAAAATCCGAGATCAGCACAATTCGCCGGGCCGCGGCCGGCTTCAATTCACCGAACAAAGATTCAGCGCCGCGCAGGGCCTGTTCATAGTCCGTTCCTTCCCAACCGGCGGTCAGGCCTCTGAGGGTCGATCGCAGGCGGGCCTGATCAGTCGTAAATCGACTGATCACTTCGTATCGATTCCCAAAAGTAATCAAAGCCACCCGTTCGTCATTGCGCGCCTCATCGATTATCGATTCCGCCCTTTGCAACGCAGCGGGGAACATCTGTTCGCGACGCATACTGAGTGAAGAATCAAGCAGGATAACTGTGGCGCCGGCCGAGCCACTGTCTTTGGCCGCGCTGCGCCGGGTGAAGAACGGCCGCGTAAAGGCGATAACGATTAGCAGAATTGCCAGACAACGAAGGATGAGCAACAGCAGGTTGCGCAAGGTGCGGCGGCGGATAGTCCGCTGCGGCACCTGACGGACAAAGGTCAACGCGGGAAACTCGACTTTGCGCGCGCGCGTGCGGCGCACCAGATGCACCAGTATCGGGGCCGCCACGGCCGCGATGCCCAACCAGAAGAGTGGATTAAGAAACCACATCTGTCAGAACCGCCTGCGGTAGCCGGCGGTTGATCTTCCCAACTAAACCGTCCTCGTTCTTTGCCCCGTTGCCTTTGCGGCGTGTGAAAACCCAACGGCAACCGCCCGCTACCGCAGGCGGTTCTGACTTCGCTACTTTTCAACTCGCCGCGACAAAAACGAAAACAGTGCGAAATCCAAAGGCTGATCCGTCGTGATCAATTCATAATCGACGCGGTTAGCCGCGGCGCACCGGCGCATTCCTTCGATGTGTTCGCGCATCCGCTCGCGATAACCTCCCATCACCACGTCGGGCAGCACCGGCATTTGTTCGTTCGTTTCTGAATCTTCAAGCAGCAAAATGGGATCGTCAAAGTCGAAATCGATCTCGTTCTTGTCGAGCACGTGAAAAGCCATCAGGTCATGCCCACGAAAGCGCAGATGCTGAAACGCCGATTGCAAGCGTTCCGACTGATCATAGAAATCCGAGATGAGCACGACGATGCCGCGGCGCGTCAGGATTTCCGCCAATTCATGCAACGATTCAGCCAGGCGGGTTTCGCCGCCGGCTTCGAGCAGAGATAGCTGGCCAAAGATCGTGCGCATGTGACCCGTCCGGCTGCGAGCCGGAACATGCGTGTGGATGTGTTCATCGAAAGCGAGGAGCCCCACGGCGTCCTGCTGGCGATTCAAGAGATAGGCTAGCGACGCCGCCAAAAACTTCGCGTATTGCAGCTTGGAAATCCGCCCCGCCTGCGAATACCGCATCGACGCGCTGGTATCAATCAGCAGGTGACATTGAGTGTTCGTGTCGGCGCGATATTTTTTGATGAAGTAGCGATCGGTGCGGGCAAGCAGGCGCCAATCCAGATAGCGCAAGTCATCGCCCGCATTGTATTGACGATATTCGGTGAACTCGGTCGAAAAGCCGGTGAATGGAGAGCGATGCAATCCCGACATGAACCCTTCAACCACGGCGCGCGCCAGCAACTCGAGCGATCCAATGCGCGCCAGGACTTCTGGGTCGAGAAAGCGGGCGGGACCGGGCGAGGAAACAGTAGACGCAGAAGTCGCCGATGGATTCCTAATTGGCGAGCTTGTCTTCTTGCGCCACAACATGTTTTGTTCTCGAGCCTGCGGAGCAGGCGTAAGCATAAAGCCTTCTGGGGCGCAAGCCCCAGGTAGAAGCAATTCAGAATTCAAAGCCCGTGAAACGGGCGGCAGCCCAAAATCAACACTACGTTAACAACAAGGACCATCTCTGCAACGACGTGCTTCCGCCCGCTTCGCGGGCTGGCTAATCTATTACGCTCTTGTCCTGGGGTTTCGCTTCGCTTCACCCCAGGCTTTATGCCGGCACCCGCTCCGCGGGTTTCTCACTCACAATCCGCTCTTCGGTTCTGGCACGACTTCGATCAACTGTTTGATCACCTGGTCGGAATCGACCTTCTCGGCCTCAGCCTGAAAATTCAAAAGCAC
>DATISD010000369.1:0-3728 GCA_035469005.1 Pyrinomonadaceae bacterium
AATCCATCGAAATCGACCTGAACTGTGATTGGCTGTCGCTGGCCACGCGACGCTTGAGACTGCTGGTCTGCCGCCGGCGTGTCGGCGCTCCCTGGGGCAGCGCCGCCGGCGTCACCAGGGCAAGCGCCGGGTGGCAACGAACGGCGGCCCGTTCCCACGCCGCGGTCCTCATCGCTTTCCGGCAACAGCGGACTTGGATCGCCTTTCTTCAGCACCGCGAGATACAGCCCGAAATTCTCGTTGTGATCGTAAGAAGTCATGTCCAGCCACTGTGAGCGCAAACCAAAATCCGTCGACGCCAGAAACCAGAGATATTTACCGCTCGCGTCAAATGCCGGCCAGACCGCGTCCGCTAGTCCATCGGTAACTTGTTTTGACTCGCCGGTTTCGGCGTTGCTGATAAAAATTGCGTGATACATCGAGCGCAGCCGGCTTGAGTAAGCGACCCACTTCGAATCGGGACTCCACACCGGATTGAGCGTGCGTGTGGGCACCATCCATGGATCGTTGCCGATGATTTTTGCTTTGCCGGTCGCCACGTCCAGAACCCAAACGTGCAAACCTGTGTCGGTGAACAAAAGCTTCTTCGAATCCGGCGACCAGGAAGGCGTGTAGTAATGCGTCGGCTTATCCAGCACGATCTCTCGCGGTGGCGTGAGTCCATCCTGCGCTTCGACGTAGAGTCGATATTCGCCGGACTTGTCGCTGAAATAAGAGATGAACTTGCCGTCCGGCGACCACGCGGGATCGCGTTCGGCTGAGGCGGCTGAGTTGGTCAGGTTGCGCACGTCGCCCTTCTCTGACGGAATCGTAAAGACTTCCCCGCGCGCCTCAACGACCACACGCCTGCCCGTCGGCGAGAGCGCGAGGTTCGTCAAGCGGTTCGAGACATCCTCCCAGCGCGGCATCATCCAGGGAAAATCTCCGGTTGCCGTAATGTTCACCAGATGTTCTTTGGCGCTCTTCGTATCCAATTCATGAATGTATCCCGCCTGCTCGAAAACGATTGTGCCCGCGCCAGAGTCCATGGTCTTCACGTCAAAGTCAGTAAACTTTGTTACCTGGGCCAGCTTTTTGCTGCTCGTGTCATAACTCCAAACGTTTGCCACGCCGTCGCGATCGGAAATGAAGTAAACCGAGTTACCTGACCAAACGGGGTCGATGTCTTTGGAATCGGTCCACGGCGGTGAAACCAGATCGTAGGTTTTGAGATCGACGATCCAGATTGGACGGTTCTGGCCGCCGCGATAGTTGCGGCGCTCATCGTCCCACGAGTTGTTCATGCGATAAGCGATGTGTGACCCATCAGCAGAAAACTTTCCCTGGTAGCCGCGTGCCAGGGCCATCGGTTCTTCGACCCCGCCCGCAACCGGCACCGTCCAAAAACGCGGCGCGCCGCTGGGAGACCAGGTCGCGCGCGAAGACGAGAACATGATCGACTTGCCGTCTGGCGTCCAGCCTTGCGTAGTGTCAACTCCCGGATGCCATGTCAGACGTTTCGGTTCTCCTCCTTCAGCAGACACGACATAGACGTCCAGGTTGCCGGCGTACTCGCCGCTGAACGCGATCCATTTCCCATCCGGTGAGAAATGCGGATTTGAAGTCTGTCCCTGGAAGCTGGTCACGCGTCGCGCCATCCCGCCCGATCGAGGCACCACCCAAATATTCTGCGCATAAGCGAAAGCAATCTGAGTCGCACTCACCGTTGGCATCCGCAGCAAGCGCGTACCGCTCTCGCCATTTGCATGAACGACGAACATCGAAGGTGTGAACTTGATCACGACAAAAGCGATCGCGAAAAGCCCAACGACAAAAATCGTAAGCCGGCGATTAAATCTCGCCGCGGAGTTCCTAGAATTCATGAATGGGCCTCCAAGAAACTGGATGGGTTTGCGGTGCAACTTTTAGCACGAAGCGGGGGACAGAGCAAAGCTTATCAGTGGAGTCGGTACCATCCACGTGAGCGGATGGATCAACGAGTTTCGAAGAGCACCTTACCCCACTCGCTTACGCGGTGGTACTGAACTCAAGGCCCTGGGCCAGCTGCACCATTGCGGCCAGCGAATCTGATTCACTGATGACTCGTGACGAGTGTCCCTTGCCTGCGGTGTCTTCGACCAGCAATGTGCTGCCCACAGCAAACCTGCGCGATTCACGATCGCTGGCCGTGACCTCCCACTCGCCGCTGAGCACAAAAAACATGTTGCGCGCGGATGAAGGATGCCAGTCGCTGGACCAACCAGCCGGCGCGTTCATGAAAGTAAATGCGTTCGCTGGCGTCGTAGCCGATAAGTACAGCGCCGGCGCGGGTGGCGCGTAATCAGTCAGATCCAGTTCAATTTCGACATCCTCAAAATGGGACTCGCCTTCGGAATCGCTGTAGAGTCTTACAATTCGCATGTCTATCTTCCTAAACATCCGCCTTTATTTCGCGATGCTCGGCAAATGTTGTTGCTGGATAAAGATTTGATTGCCCGCGCCGAATCTTGCGCGCTGGGCAATCGATTTGCATGTTCCTCTATTTCATAATTCACAAACTGAAGGAATAATTATGCACACGAAAACAAGAAACAATATGCAGGAAATTGACTCCCCACCCCTTCCGCCCGCGCCGGTTTTCAACGAAGAGCAGATGGCCGCAGCCCAGCCTGTGCAGCCACTGCCGGATCGGCGCTGGCGGAGATCTACCGACATTTTCCCACACATCATCGGCCGGCGAATCACTGCCATCGCCGCTATAGCCGCCAGTTCGGTCATTTGCGTTGCAATCGCCGCGGCATCTGTTGATTGGCAAGCTGCGCCGCCGTCCGCTGAGGACAATCCCGCGCAGTCTATGAGTGAATCCATAGCTCCGCCGACTGCACCTCAACCATCGACCGAAGCGACGGTGAAAAAACAAGATCATAAGCGGCGAAGTCTCTCAAGTCGTCGGGTTAGAGAACCACTTCCGCTGCTTGAATTTGATGAAGGATACGATGATCCGAAGCCCAAGGCGCGCCTGGTATCAGTGATTCACTGAGACCTGATTTTGCCGCAGAAGTCTGGTTCACATCTCATTCAGACCGGTGGTATAGAGAAAGCGGCAGAACCGTTTTAACGGTTTTGCCGCCCTACTGGGGTGCGCCCACCGGGCTCAAGCCGGTGTGAATGAGAGAGACATTTTGAGGCAAAGCTGTGGACGTTACAAAACTTATTTGGTCATCTTCACGACGATATCGAATCTTCTATCCACCCGATGCTTGGGCGCTTTTCTGCATTCCGATATAATCCGCGTCACATAAACTTTGGGAGGAAGCTTCGATGCCCGCACCTAACCAGATCGGGGTTAATAAAGAAGATAATCTGCTGCTTGTCGGCACTGTGAAGGGCGCCTTTCTTCTTCGTTCTGACAAGAATCGAACGAAGTGGGAAGAAGCGGGACCATATTTTCCGGGCCGAAGCGTCTATGCGCTAGCCTACGACGGGCGCAATGGCCGGCAAAAATTGTGGGCGGCAGTGAACAGCCCGTTCTGGGGATCGTTTCTCAGTTCGTCGGATGACTTTGGCAGGACGTGGAGTGATCCGGAGACTCACAACATTAAGTTTCCCGAAGGCAGCGACGTTTCCCTCAAACAGATTTGGCAGATTGCCGCAGGTCATCCCGGCGACGAGGACACGCTCTATTGCGGAGTCGAGCCGGCCGCACTGTTCAAGTCAACTGATGCGGGAACGACGTGGTCGCTGGAACG
>DATISD010000370.1:0-4016 GCA_035469005.1 Pyrinomonadaceae bacterium
ATTTGGAGTTGTGGATGAGGACGTTTATTGATGGGTGACGCTGACCGCAGGACCCCGGAGGTCAGTACCGGGAGCGGTAGCGACCGCGTCAATTTCAGCAACATTGAGGTCAACAACACTTATACCCGGTCGCTACCGCTCCCGGTACTGACCCTGTTGCCCGCCCTCCATCAGAGTCTAATAATCCTTGCCGCGCTTCCCCTTCGCAATTCTCCATTCAGCGCGTTGCGGGTATCAACCACCAGCGGCGCCAGATCGATCACGCGTCGATAATCGATCTGGCTGTGATCGGTAACTATGACGACGCAGTCAGCGGCTTTGATTTCCTGGTCGGTTAATTCAACTGAGGAAAGCGGCGCGCCGTTACCTCCCGTATGAGAGTCATCGAAACGCACTTCGCCGACAAACGGATCGTGATACTGCACCTCACACCCCTTGCTGCGCAGCCGATCGATAATCGATAGTGCCGGGCTCTCGCGCACATCGTCGATGTCTTTCTTGTAGGCAACGCCCAGCAGCAAAACGCGCGCGCCTTTCATCGATTTGCGGTCGTCGTTTAATCCGTCCGAAATCAGTTGCACGACGTGCTCAGGCATGCGCGAATTCACTTCTTCGGCCAGCCCAATAAAGCGCGAATCGAATCCATGTTGCCGCGCCTTCCACGAAAGGTAGTGCGGGTCGAGCGGAATACAGTGACCGCCAATTCCCGGTCCCGGATAAAACGGCATAAAGCCAAAGGGCTTGGTCGCCGCGGCGCGGATGACTTCCCAGGTGTCGATGTTCAGCGCATAGCAGAGACGGGCCATCTCGTTGGCCATGCCAATATTCACCGCGCGAAAAGTATTTTCCAGAAGCTTGGCCGTTTCCGCGACGCGCGCTGAAGATACGGAATGAACCTCGTTGACGATCTGCGAATACAGAAGAGCCGCAGCTTCCGTCGAATCATCAGTGACGCCCCCGACCACTTTCGGAATGTTGTGCGTCTGGAATTGCGGATTGCCCGGATCGACACGCTCAGGCGAAAAGGCCAGCAGAAAATCTTCGTCCAGTTTCAATCCGGTCTCTTCAAGCATCGGCAGAAGCACTTCGTCGGTGGTTCCCGGGTAGGTGGTCGATTCAAGGATCACTAATTGCCCGCGGCGCAGGCGCTTTTTGATCTCCTCAGCCGCCGCGAGGATGAAAGACACGTCAGGCTCCTTCGTCTTTCGCAGCGGAGTTGGGACGCATATGATGATCGCGTCGCAAACTTTTAAATCGTCGAAATCGGTTGTTGCTCTGAGGCGCCCGGCCTCAACCAGCTCCTTTATTAGCGAGGACTCAACGTCGCCGATGTAAGACTGGCCGGCATTAAGTTGCGCGGCCTTGCTTTCATCAACTTCAAATCCGACTGCGCTCAAACCAGATCGAGCAAATTCAGTCACGAGCGGCAAGCCGACATAGCCGAGGCCGATCACCGCAACGCGAGCACGCTTGTCCCTGATAAGTCCGATAATTTCGTCTTTGATCATGAAGTGGTTTCCAGTTAGTGTTAACAAATCATAGGGCAGCTACCCGCGTGTCAGCAAGCGGGTACTAATCTTTTCGGGCTCAAGTGAAAACAAATCGGCCTTACGATGTCTGTGTTATTGGCGCTGGAGTATTCGGGGCCTGGACCGCCTATGAGCTTTGCCGCTCCGGCAAGCAGGTCATTCTCGTCGATGCTTATGGGCCGGGCAATAGCCGGTCCAGCTCTGGAGATGAATCGCGCATCATTCGGATGGGTTATGGCGCCGATGAAATCTACACGCGCTTAGCGCAACGGTCGTTGGAACGCTGGAAAGAATTCTTTGCTCATGGTAACGAACAGCTTTTTCATCAGACCGGCGTCTTGTGGCTGGCCCACCAGGATGATCCTTATCCGGTAAAGACCAGCGAAACACTTGCCCGCGCCGGCATCCCATTTGAAAAGCTAACGGCGAACGAACTCGCGCGGCGTTACCCGCAAATCGGACTTGAGAATATTGCCTGGGCGATGCTCGAGCCGGAAAGCGGAGTTCTGTCAGCTCGGAGGGCAGTGCAAGCGGTCGTCACCGCAGCCATAAAGTCAGGCGCCGAATTTCTTCAGGACGCTGTCATTTTGAGTCGCATGGTCGCTTCGCGCGTGAAGGGAGAGCTGGATCATATCGTGACGAGGACGGATCAGCGCATTTCTGCTGCGGCTTTCGTCTTTGCTTGCGGACCCTGGCTGCCGAAACTTTTTCCTGACTTGCTGGGCGATAGCATTCGGCCTACGCGGCAGGAGGTTTATTACTTTGGCGCGCCGGCTGGTGACCTGCGCTTCGCTTCAACTGGTTTGCCAACCTGGATCGACTTCAAAGACGAAGCGTATGGCCTGCCTGACATAGAAGGCCGTGGTGTGAAAGTCGCGATCGATCGACATGGACCGCCATTTGATCCGGACACCACCGATCGCATAGTAACCGCCGAAGGGTTGGCCGAGGTGCGTCGCTGTCTGGCGCGGCGCCTGCCTGCATTGAAAGACGCGCCGGTGATTGAAACGCGTGTGTGCCAGTACGAGAACACGTCAAATGGTGACTTTCTTATCGATCGCCATCCGGAGTTCGAAAACGTTTGGTTGGTTGGCGGCGGATCGGGACACGGGTTCAAACACGGACCGGTGGTTGGGGAATATGTGGCGGCCAGAACTGAAGGAAGTGAAGCAGGAATCGAGCCGAGATTCACCCTCGCAACCAGGAGACGCGGACACCAACGAACGGTTTACTGAGATTCGGTTCAGCGCAGATGTCCGGCGTGGGATTAACGGACTCACTGGTTCGGCCGTTGAGTACGCATTTTTGTCCTGGGCATAGTAGTGTTATCGATCCGTTGAAGTTTGACGTTGGCGATTTCTTTTTCCGTTGTCGCAGCGGCCTTGGTGTCGCCCTGCTTAATGTAAATGCTTTTGGCTGTTTCCAAATTGCGAACCGCTTCTTCCTTGTCTCCACCAGTTTTGTAAGCAGTTGCCAAGCCTTCATGCGCAGCTGCCTTTTCGAACGAGTCATTTGATTGCGAGCTGATGTTCAATTGATAAAGTTCTTTCGCTTTATCAAGCTGGTTCCGCCTCAACTGCATGTCGCCCGTTTTTCGGATTACTGGCAGGTATAGATCCTTCAGGTCCTCCTTCGCCCCGGGTTGTTTCAGCTGATTTGTCAGCACATCAAGTTCCTGATTTGTCTCTTCCAGTTTCCAACCCGAATGTAGCCGGGTGATCAGAAATTGAGTCGCCAGCGGGGTGAGCTCGAGTTGGCGGATGCTGGCTTCGGCCGCGTTAAGTTTCTGCACTTCGTCAGCCGGCAAATCGGTTCGCTTCACTATTGGCGTGTCTGGACCAGCGCCAATTCGTATCATTTGCACCTGCGTCGCGCAGGAAGCGCTACAACAAGACGAGTACGTGCCCTTCGCGAGTTCGCAAATTCCTCGATCAGAACAGAGCACCGTGGCTGCAGCATCGGTGCCTACCTGAAGCAGGTCACCAATCCTGAACGCGACGTTTCTTAAGATCGGCACGAAGTCCGAAGCGCCCAGCCGTTTCAGGCTCACATCCTTGCGCACAGAGAGAATCAGGGCCTCGTCAGGAGTAGCATTCGTACCGGCTGGAACCATGTCAGGAGTTGGGCCGGCATTCTTGTCAGGGCCCTTGGGGCTTGGTTTAGTTGCCGAGTCGCCAGCAGCTTCTTTGGTCTGTGACGAATCCCTGCTGGACCAACAACCGTCGCCGAGGATGAGCGCCGTCAGAACAAGAAACAAACCGAGCATTGCCGGTGAAAGTTTGCGCTTCATGATTAATTTCCTTTCGTGAGCTTTTCCTGCGCATCGCCAATCCACTCCAGAGGAACATCTTGGCGCTGGCTGGAATCTTCCTGCAAAATTCTGATGAATTGCGAAAACTGAGCAGTCGCGTTCGCATCATCTTTGAGCTTTTCGAAAGTGCGGCCCAAAAGATAGTGCGCCGCGGCGCCATTGTCGCGCTGACTAAT
>DATISD010000371.1:0-2576 GCA_035469005.1 Pyrinomonadaceae bacterium
TGCTGGAACCGACGACGGTAGTGGAGAAGGGCATCGCGCAGGCCTACGAAATACAGCGTCGGCTGCGCGTTTGGAAACCGAAACGCGCGGCAGTAATGGGCGCTGGGACGATTGGCCTGCTGGCGACGCTGGTGCTGCGACTCAAAGGATTGCAAGTGACCACCTTCGGCAAGACGCCGAAGCCTTATTTGAATTCGGATTTGATCGAGGCGATCGGCGCAACCTATCAATCGACTGACGAGCTTTCAATTCTTGATGGCGCGAAGAAGTACGGGCCGTTCGACATCATTTTCGAAGCCACGGGTTTTTCACCCGTGGTGTTCGACAGCATGCAAGCGCTCGGCAAGAATGGCGTGCTCGTTTTGTCCAGCGTGACGGGCGGCGATCGTAAAGTCGAAGTGCCTGCCGACAGAATCAATTTGGAATTCGTGCTGGGAAACAAAGTGATGGTCGGCACGGTCAACGCGAATCGCGAATACTTTGAACTGGGCGTCAAGGACCTGGCGCAAGCCGAAGCCGAATATCCGGGCTGGCTCGGGCGTCTGCTGACAGACCCCGTCAAGGGTTTGGAGAATTATCAGGAGCTATTCGCCAAACTTACGAATCCGAACGGCGCGATCAAGGTGTTCTGCGAGGTTGCGGAACTGTAGCTGGGAGCGCGGGCGCCCTCGCCCGCATTGAGCGCGAAGCGCGAACATTACGCCATGATAAATTTTGACGGTCATACTCTTCCCAATCTCGAAACGGCGCGGTCGCACGAATGGCTTGAGACCAACGGCATCGGCGGCTTTTCGTCTTCGACGATAACGGGTCTGAACACACGCCGCTATCACGGATTGCTGACAGCGGCGACAAAACCGCCAGTGGGTCGCCTGGTCCTGCTTTCAAAGTTGGAAGAGACCCTGGTTATTAACGGCCGGCGTTACGAACTGTCCACGAATCAGTACCCGGGTGCCGTGCATCCGCGGGGTTTTAAATATCAAACCGGATTCCGTCTCGATCCGTTTCCAGTGTTCACCTACGAAGTAGAAGGGGTGCGGCTGGAGAAGTCTGTGTTCATGGTACAGGGAGAAAATACGACAGTTATTCAGTATGAAGTTCGAAAAATAGACGAGGCGCAAACTGACAGTTTGCGCTACAGCCTTGAGATTCGCCCGTTGATCGCCTTTCGCGATTATCACAGCACGACGCATGAAAACGGTGCGTTGAATTCAAACCTGGAAACTGAAAATGGATTGACGACGGTTAAGCCTTACGCTGATCTGCCTGCGTTGCATCTTGCACACGGCACTGCCCGGATCGACACGAATGGTTTTTGGTACCGCAACTTCCAATATGCGGTTGAGCAGGAACGCGGCCTTGATTTCGTCGAAGATCTCTTCAGCCCATGTGCCTTTACTTTTGATCTGAACGCAGGTGCGAGAGTCAGCATTATCGCGTCAACCGGGCGCCGCGATGTCCGCATGGCCGGCGCTTACCGTAAAGCAGAGTTAGAACGACGTGACTTTCTGAGTGGAAGCCAGGCGCGGACCGAAACAAACCAACTGGTCAACGCGCTGACTGCAGCGGCGGATCAATTCCTCGTCGCGCGCGAACGCTGCAAGACCGTGATCGCCGGCTATCACTGGTTTGCCGATTGGGGACGCGACACGATGATTGCTCTCCCCGGTCTGACTCTGGCTACGGGGCACGCGGAAATCGCCAAAAGCATCCTGGTTGAGTTTGCCGCGCACGTCGATCAGGGAATGTTACCGAACCGTTTTCCGGATGCCGGCGAGACTCCCGAATACAATACCGTCGATGCGACGCTCTGGTTTTTTGAAGCCGTACGCTCGCTCCTGCAATACACGAGTGACTACGAGTTCGTGCGCGCAAATCTTTATCCGGGGCTCACCGATATCGTCGACTGGCACGTCAGAGGTACGCGTTACCAGATTCACGTCGACGATGACGGTCTGCTTTACTCGGGCGAGCCCGGCGCGCAACTGACGTGGATGGATGCGAAAGTTGGCGACTGGGTGGTCACACCACGTCACGGAAAGCCGGTTGAGATACAGGCGCTCTGGTACAACGCGTTGCGCGTGATGGAATACCTGGCCGAGAAATTCAAGGATCGGAAAGCAAAGAGGCGTTATGCGGATATGGCTGAGCGTGCGCGCGAAAGTTTCAACCGATTGTTCTGGAACCAGGAAGCTGGCTGTCTCTACGACGTGGTAAACGGCGACGCGTGCGACGGCTCGCTGAGACCCAACCAGGTTTTGGCGATTAGTCTTACTCATTCAATGGTCTCGGCAGAGAGAGCAGCGCAGATTCTACTTGTGGTCGAGCGCGAACTGTTGACACCCTGTGGGCTGCGCACCCTCGCTCCGGGTGATCCGCGTTATGCCGGCCGCTACGAAGGAGATTCGCGCACTCGCGATAGTGTTTACCATCAGGGAACCGTTTGGCCATGGTTGATGGGCCCGTACATAACCGCCTATGTGAAGACTTTTGGCGAGCAGACTGGTCGAGAAGTGGCCGCCAAATGGCTCGAGAACTTCAGTAAACATCTTGACGAAGCCTGCCTGGGGCAAGTC
>DATISD010000372.1:0-6205 GCA_035469005.1 Pyrinomonadaceae bacterium
CCGGTAACCTTGTTCTTCCAGCTGGCGAGCTTCGTCAGTTGTCCGTGCGAAGTATGCGAATAGGCTTTGAACTGATCTTCGTGACAGGCTTGACAGGTGTCGCTGCCAACGTAATCATTGGCGGCCGGCTTGTCATCGCGAACCGGCGAACGGCCGACTGCCTGCGAAGTTCGCGGGGCGGTTAACCAGACAATTACAGCCAGCACAGATCCAAGGACGAGCAGCGATTTGATTATTTTGGTGACTCTCACTTGGAGCCTCCTTCTCAGGGTGAAAGGGCCTTACCAACCTGGCCCGACTATTTAATAAAGAACTGGGGCGAGCAGTACGACGTAATAACTGAATCTGGACTTGATTGCAGTGACGCGCATCACTAGCAATCTAAACTTCAGGGTACCTGCGCTAGGGAGGCTAGCGCCTCACTGTCGCGAATCCACAGGGCGTCGCGTTTGACGCGAATGATCTGGTCTCGCTTAAGCACGCTAAAGAGACGGGTTACCGTCTCTCGGGATGCGCCGATTATCTGAGCGATCTCCTCCTGCGTCAAAACAATCCGCACCCGGACTCCTTCGCTGGTGCGTTCTCCAAAATCCCGGCTCCATCTGAGGATCAACCGGGCCAATTTTTCCAAAGCCGACTCAGACAACGCCAGCATCCGAGTGTGATCGACGAAGTCGCTGAACTGCCGGCTGAACATTTCAACCAAATCCATGCCAAATGTTTGCTGATGTCCTAACAGATTCAACAAATCCTGTCGGGAAACAAAATCGACGCGGCCACCTTCAATCATCTCAGCGGTCGCTTCAAACGGCCGGCCGGTCAGCCCCGCATAAAGCCCCAGCACGTCGCCGCCGGTCGCAACCCGAATGATTATCTTCTTTCCGTCAGCCGATGAGATCGAAACTTTCGCGCGTCCCGATGAAAGCACATAGATCCCGCGAGCCGCGTGGCCTTCGTGAAAGACCACTGCGCCGCGTGGATAGATCCGACTGCGACTAACCCGGTCGATTCCGGGGATTGCGCGTAGGGGCGAGTTGAAGGGCAACACTCGCATGGGCGGATTGGCCTTGGGGATGTTGCCGGCGACTGCTCTACTCGCAACGCTCATTTTGGGTCGTTCTCCAGGTTCTGTAGTGCGAAGCCTAAATACGTTGGTGTTTGAAGACACCGGATAAAATCGCGGAGACGTTCAGCAAGGAACGTGCCGACCTCGCTTTCGGAGCACTTTGTGTGATTTTGCCTAACACCGGTGAAACCCATGGGCGTTTTCTCTCAGAGTGTGCGGAACTTTCCCCAACCGCGCACCTGTCATTTTTTACAGTTTCAGCCAAAGGTCTCGAATTTCCGGTCGGCATATCGGTTGCTTCGACAGTGAAAGGGAAATCCCAAGCTCGAGCGAAGAGCAGCGGCTTGCTGCTCAAAAATTTCAGGGAGAACTGGAGGACTTTCACATGGCAAAAGACGACCGAGACATTCTTGAACTACTCAAAAGTGAGTTGTCATTTATTGAGGAGGGTGGATATGGCCGTTCGGTCCGAACGCCTTGGGTACCAAAGTCCATCTTCCAGGACTCCCTGAGTTGTCTGAACTATGGATATCCTTATCGCGCTCACCCGTGCGCCGAGTGCCATCTGCTCGACTTTGTTAGACCGGAAGACCGCTCGCAACCTGTTCCTTGTCATTTCATCCCCCTGAATGAAGCCGGGAACACAATTGAAGAGCTGGAAATGGAAGGCAACGAAGCCAAGATGGAGAGCGCAGTCAAGTCCTGGCTGCGAGGGAAGATCAGCCAGATCGAAGCCAAAGGCCCAAAAAACTTTTGGCAGAATGTAGACTGAAGGTGCGCGAGTGGGCGCGTCGAAACGAACTGAGGGCGGAACAAATGAAAGGAGAAGTGATCATGAATTTTGGGAATTTTCTTACTCCCAAGAAGGAGTTCACGGGTCTCGATCCGTTCCGTTTTTCAAATCGCATGGAGCGCCTGTTTGAGGATCCACTGTTTCGCAGCATGGGCGAGGAATGGCCGCTCAAGGCCTGGGCGCCGCCCTGCGATATCTTCGAGACCGAAAAAGAGCTGGTAATGAAATTCGAATTGCCGGAGGTCAAGAGGGAAGACGTTGAAGTAAAACTTGAGCAGAATGTGCTCACCTTGCGTGGCGAACGCAAGTTTGAAGAAAAGACGGACCGCGAGAACTATCATCGCGTCGAGCGGCATTATGGTGAATTCATGCGCAGCTTTAGCGTCCCCCTGTACGTTGATGCTGCCAAGATTAACGCCGAGTTCAAAGAAGGCGTGCTCACTATAACGCTGCCGAAAAACGAGGAAGCCAGACCAAAGCAGATCAATGTGAAGGTCAACTGATCATCCACCAGGTGTCAGAAACGACTTCCTTGTGTACGCCGCAGGCGGTTCAGTGGGAGGGGCTGCCTGCGGCGAAGTTGTAAGTGGAGGTCGTGCCCTCTCCCTCTGGGAGAGGGTTAGGGAGAGGGTTTAGTGGAAGAAAGCAAAAGAAACTATCGTCCCCTCCCCGATCGCGTGGTCCGTAGATGAAAAGAAAACTAAGTAAAGGGTGGCGTGCGCCACAAGCCCTCACCCCGACCCTCTCCCAAAGGGAGAGGGAGAGCAGATGCATTAAGGGAACCGGAATCGAGGAACATAAATGCCTAACCGCACGGTAACAATCGATGGCAACGAAGCCGCCGCTTATGTTGCTTACAAAACCAACGATGTGATCGCGATTTATCCGATCACGCCTTCGTCGCCAATGGGCGAATCATCCGATGAGTGGGCGGCAAAGAACCAGAAAAATATTTGGGGCATGACGCCGATCGTGCGCGAGCTGCAATCCGAAGGGGGCGCCGCGGGAACGGTTCACGGCAGTTTGCAAACCGGCGCACTGACAACCACCTTCACCGCCAGTCAGGGCCTGCTCCTGATGATTCCCAACATGTTCAAGATCGCGGGCGAGCAGACCAGCACGGTGTTTCATATCGCCGCCCGGTCAGTTGCCACGCACGCGCTCTCGATCTTTGGCGATCACAGCGATGTCATGGCCACGCGCTCAACCGGATGGGGCATGCTGTTTTCGAATTCGATTCAGGAAGTAATGGATTTTGCGCTGATTGCGCAGGCAGCGACTTTGGAATCGCGGGTTCCCTTCCTCCACGCCTTCGACGGATTTCGCACTTCACATGAGGTGATGAAAATCGAAGAACTTTCTGACGAGCAGATTCGGGCCCTGATCGACGAGCAACTCGTCCAGGCCCATCGCGCACGCGCCCTGACGCCGGATCGTCCGGTGATGCGCGGCACGGCACAGAACCCCGACGTCTTCTTCCAATCGCGGGAACGAGCAAATTCCTTCTACACGCAGGCGCCGGAGATTGTCGAACGGGTGATGAAGAAATTCACTGACACCACCGGCCGGCAATATCAATTGTTCGACTATGTCGGCGCGCCCGACGCTGAGCGAGTCATCGTCATGATGGGATCTGGATGCGAAGCCGCCGAAGAAACCGTGGCGGCCATGACGGGTGAAAAGGTTGGTCTCTTGAAAGTGCGTCTGTACCGCCCGTTTTCGGTCGATCACTTTGTCGCGAGCTTGCCGCCTACCACTCAAACAATTGCAGTTTTGGATCGCACAAAGGAACCGGGCGGCGCCGGTGAACCGCTCTATCAGGACGTCGTGACTGCGATTAGTGAAGCCGTATCGACGGGCATTGCTCCTTTTGCAAAGGCGCCGCGGATCATCGGTGGGCGCTACGGTTTGGGCTCAAAAGAGTTTACCCCGGCGATGGTTAAAGGCGTTTTCGATGAAATGACAAAGGACCAGCCGAAGAACCATTTCAGCGTCGGCATTACGGATGATGTCACCTTCAACAGCGTGGCTTTTGATTCCAACTTCCGGGTCGACCAAAAAGGGCAGGTGCGGGCGCTGTTCTGGGGCCTGGGAGCCGACGGCACGGTGAGCGCGAATAAGAATTCGATCAAGATTATCGGCGAAGAAACGCCAAACTACGCACAAGGGTATTTTGTATATGACTCAAAGAAGTCCGGTGCCATGACAGTTTCGCACCTGCGCTTTGGATCGGAACCGATAAAGAGCACGTACCTGATTCAGCGCGCAAATTTCATTGCCGTTCATCAGTTCAATTTTCTCGAGCGTTACCAGATTCTCGAAGCTGCCGAAGACGGCGCGACCCTGCTCTTGAACAGTCCTTATGAAGCGACAGAGGTTTGGGAGCATCTGCCTCGCTCAGTACAGGAAGCCATCATCGCGAAAAAGATTAAGGTTCATTCGATCAACGCTTATGCCGTCGCCAAAGCGAATCAGCTCGGCAATCGCACCAACACCATCATGCAGACATGCTTCTTCGCCATCAGCGGCGTGCTGCCGCGCGACGAAGCCATCGTCAAAATCAAGGAATCGATCAAGAAGACCTACGGAAAACGGGGCGAACCCGTCGTGCGACAGAACTTCGCCGCGGTTGATGCCGCGCTCGAACATCTGCATGAGATTCAAATCCCCGCCGAGGCGACGAGCACATTTGAATTACCGCCAGCCGTTTCTTCCACAGCACCGGAATTTGTGCGGCAGGTTACCGCAGAAATCATCTCCGGGCGTGGTGACAATCTCCCGGTCAGCGCCTTTCCCGTTGATGGGACCTACCCGACGGCGACCGCGCAGTGGGAAAAGCGGAACATCGCCCAGGAGGTTCCGGTTTGGGAGCCGGACCTCTGCATCGAATGCGGCAAGTGCATGCTCGTCTGTCCGCACGCGACAATTCGCGCGAAGGTTTGTAAGCAGGAGGATCTCGCGAACGCGCCCGCTGGTTTCAAAACCATGCCGGCAAAGTGGCGCGAGCTTCCAGATCATCTCTACACGATTCAGGTTGCAGTTGAGGATTGCACGGGTTGCCAGCTTTGCGTCGAGGTTTGTCCGGCGAAGGACAAGAGCAATGTTTCGCGCAAAGCGCTGAACATGAAACCGCAGTTGCCTCTGCGCGACAGCGAACGCGTCAACTGGGATTACTTCCTGAAACTGCCGGAAATCCCCCGCAACGGCGATCTGACTTTCCGAAACATCAAAGACATTCAGTTGTTGCAGCCCCTGTTTGAATTTTCGGGCGCTTGTTCCGGCTGTGGAGAGACGCCTTACATCAAGCTGATGACGCAGCTTTTTGGCGATCGCGCGATCATCGCGAACGCGACCGGCTGCTCCAGCATCTACGGCGGCAACTTGCCGACCACCCCATACACAATCAATCGCGAAGGGCGCGGCCCCGCCTGGAGCAACTCGCTGTTTGAAGACAACGCAGAGTTTGGATTGGGCATGCGTCTCTCGGTCGATCATCAGAACAATTACGCCAGGCATTTGGTAGAACGATTTCGCGAAGTCCTGGGCGACGGGCTCGCTGACGGCCTCCTCAACGGAAACAACGATACGCAGGAAGGCATCAACACCAGGCGCGAACTGGTCGCTGAATTGAAGGCGAAGCTCAACGGTACACTCGCCTCCGGCGAGCTGCACGGTACCCATGCCTCTGGCGTGCAGCACGCTGGAAGCGTGCATACCGAAAGTGAAGCCCGCGACCTGTTAAGCGTGGCTGACGCCTTGGTAAAGAAGAGCGTTTGGATCGTCGGCGGAGACGGCTGGGCCTATGACATCGGTTACGGGGGTCTCGATCACGTTTTAGCCAGCGGCCAGGACGTCAACATCCTCGTCCTCGATACCGAAGTGTATTCAAACACTGGCGGCCAGGCATCGAAAGCGACCCCGCTCGGCGCCGTCGCCAAGTTCGCTGCCGGCGGCAAACCGACCATCAAAAAGGATCTGGGTATGACGGCGATGCGTTACGGCAACGTTTACATTGCGCAAATCGCTATGGGCGCGAACGACACGCAAACGGTCAAAGCCTTTCTCGAAGCGGAAGCGCATCCCGGCCCATCGCTCATCATTGCCTACAGCCAGTGCATCGCGCACGGCATCGACATGGCCAAGGGAATGACGCAGCAGAAGTTGGCTGTGGAATCAGGTCATTGGCCGCTTTATCGTTTCGACCCGAAACTTGAGAGCGAAGGCAAGAACCCATTCCAGCTTGATTCACGCGATCCGAAGATTCCGCTGCAGGATTACATCTACACGGAAGGTCGCTATCGCATGTTGCAGCGCAGCGATCCCGAGGCGGCGAAGATCCTATTGCA
>DATISD010000373.1:0-5603 GCA_035469005.1 Pyrinomonadaceae bacterium
TTTTGGAGTGCGGCGACTTGTCGCCGCTTTCAAAGCGCTGACAAGTCAGCGCACTCCAAAAAGCTCTCGCTGCCGCGATTCATCATCCGGCTCAACCGACTCGATCAATCTCGGATAAGTCTCGATCAACTTTGCCGGGCCCGATACGCGCTCTTCTTCCAGCTGCGCCAGAATCTCAAAAGCGTTCACCAGGCTCTGTCCGCGCGCGTGATTGTTCGTAATCACGAAAGTCTGCTTTGCTTTATCGGCTACTTGCCTGATCCGCTCGACCCAGGGATCCAGTTCATCGTTTGAATACAAATAGTCATAACGCTCGAGCACATTCGCTTCTTCACGAAACCAGTTCTGATAATTTCGGCCGTGCAAGCGCACGTAACCGATCGGCGACGTAACTTCTGCCGAAGGTTTGATCGAATTCGCAAACTGCGGCTGATCGATGTCGCATAAACCGACCTCCAGATCTTCGAGTGTCTGCAAAATTCGCGGATTGTTCCAGGATTCGTGTCTCAACTCGACAACCAGCGGATAATCTTTAAAGCGCGTAACCAGATGATCGAGATACGTGCGTTCATCACGCTCGTTTTTGAACGACCAGGGAAACTGGATCAGCACTGCGCCCAGCTTGCCGGCTTCCATCAAAGGATCGATCCCTTCGCGAAAGAGTCTTTCGTCTTCAGTCGTGGCTTTGCCGCGTTCATGCGTAAACGTTCGGTATAGTTTTGCTGTGAAAAGAAAGTTCGGATTGTGTTCGATTCGTCGCAGCCACAACCTCGCTGTTTCGGGCGAGGGCGGATGATAGAAGCTGCTGTTAATTTCGGCGACGTCGAGATACTTTGCGACCAGCGCCAGCGTGTCGAACTTTGAACCGGCCCCCTCAGGATAGACGCGGCCGCGCCAATCGGCATAAGACCAACCGGCCGGGCCTACGTGAATGTCGCGAAGCGCGTGCATGCTACGGATTTTGTCTTCAGGGAGCGGGTTTGTCGATGGCCAAGGTCAGTACTATCCGCGTAAGCGGGCTGGAGCGCAACCGTCTCGGTTGCCGGGGTCGGGCGAGCAATGCCGATAGCAAGCGAGGACGCTTGCGCTCCAGTCGGGCTCAACCGACCGACCCGGCGGACGGGTGGTACCGATCTCACCGTGCTGCAACCTATCTCGACCCCAGCACGGTTTTGCGCAATTGGGTCGTGACCAGGCCCGGCTCAAGTCTTGATGCCGCCAGCTTTCCATTTGCATCGGAAAACTTTGCTGCTGACGCCAGTTCAGATGAGTCCAAACGCCACCTTGCCGCTGAATGCGTTTCCAACTCGTTTAGTTGGTTCATCAGCGCAGTCAGATCACGGCGTGCAATCTTCGGGCGCACAACCGTTTCAGCCCACGAGTAATACGGATAATCGATCCGATAGGCCCAGCCGTCTTCAAGCGGTGTCCCGATTAGGAAGAGTTCGCCGTGCGCGTTATGAGAAATCGCGGTGAACGGAGCTGAATGCTGATTTGGATCGAATCCTGAAGGTCCAAACACTTCTCTGGCCAGAGTCACCACCGATAACTTCGCATCCTCGATCTCTTCCACGCGCGAGGCGCCTTTTGCGAAACTGTCCAGCGCGATTTCAATTCGCTGCCACGGCTCGCGCCACAAACTTTCATACTGATCGATTTGCGTCACTACGTCCTGGACGTGAGGCAGCACCAGGACATAGGCCTGCGCTTCATCGCTCACCGGCTCGCCCGCAAGCTGTGCGGCCAGCGGCGATCCTGACTTATCGATTGGCGAATCCGATCCTTGAATAACGATGCTGGCGCGCACGCCGTCGACGCTGCTGAACTCTGAGAAATCTCCGGCTTCGGCAGCCGCAATCAATCGTTCACGCAATCTGAGAGCGCGCTCGCCAGTTAACATCGTCCAGACTGACAGCACGCCATCCGTGTCAAAGTGATTGTTCGTGACGAGATCGATGTTACGCGTCAGCTCGATCCGATTCGGCGCGGCCACGACATTCAAAACGGTCTCGGTGGAAGTATCTGCCTTGACCGACTCGGGCGTTTCGTTTCCTTGCCAGTGCGAAAAGTGAATCGCGTTATCGACCGTGCCATCAACAGAAAGCTTTGGCATATCGGCAATCGCGTCGCTGTAAAATTCGAATCTCATTTGCTCTGTAATTAATAATGATTTCCTAACATCCGAGTTTTGTTCCGGAGAGGATCATTATTTTTGTTTCAGTATCGCGGTCCAGTTTAATACCACAATCATGGGCGCGGGATCATTAATCTCAGCGGGTATGTTGATGAGAAAGCGTGAGCCGTCAGGAGCTACACCATAGGGACAATCAGAGTCGAACTTGATTCTAGTCTGGAAAAGCTGCTGCGGAACTCCGCTTTCCAACTTCGCGCCGACTCCGATTTCCGCCGCCATAACCCTTCCGTCTTCAGTAAGGTAGAACAATTCCTTCCCGTCACCTCGCCACAGCGGCAGGCCGCCACCTCCCGACGAGACCATCAATTTGTCACCCGAGGGCGGAAAGCTCTGAGCGTAAACTTCAAATCGCCCCGATTCATTCGACGTATATGCGACGACGCGACCATTGGGCGAGAAAGTTGCGCCCCCCTGATCAAATGCCGAGGATTGGAAAAGTGGTTTGGGTTGGCGATCGCCGGACAGCGGCATAAGCCAGATGCCGGTGTGCAGCTTTCCGTAACGCATAAACAAAATGCTTTGGCCATCGCGCGACCAGCTTGTAGGAATGTCGTCGGAATCCGATGCTAAGAGCAGTTGATAGTCGCCCGCAGCACTTGCCGTGCCGACAAACAGGTTGGCCTGTCCGCCGCTGGTCCGACTCGAATAGAAAACCAGGCGAGCTCCGTCAGGGGACCAAACCGGGGAACCTTCAGACGTCGGATCAAAGGTAAGCCGAGATTTAGAGCCGCGTGATAGATCGAGCAGCCAAACATCACTGTGCCGCCCGTCCGCGTCAAACATTCCCACAGCCGCTCGTTGTCCGTCAGCAGAGAGCGCAACCGAGGCGTAGGCGTCAGGGTCCCCCACCGTCTGTAGCTTCTTACCCGTCCGATCAAACCAAACCAACTGCGACTGAATGCTGCCCGTCTGATAGGCGAGCACGCCGTTATCCGAGATCGAAAAATCGAACTCGTGATTCTCGCCTACTGTCGCTACGCGTTCGGCGACAATTGTAGATTCTCCGGTGACTCTTAATCTTTGAGGATCGAAAGGTTGCGCAACGAGGGCTCCCTGGCTGACATACAGTAGAAAGCCGGGAGGCGCATACGCTACGCGCGTCACCGCGCTGAAAAGAATCTGAGTTTCCTGCGAATCGAGCGAACCGACGCGAATGTGATGGTTCTCAGTTGTCGGGGCGTCACCGAGGAACACGAAGTGACGGCCATCCGGAAGAAAATAGGGCCAACGGTGCGCTTCCTCTTTCGCATCGACTTTCGTCGCCAGGGTCGGACTGCCACCCTGAGCAGATACCCGGTGAAGCCCGTCCGGTCCGGCAAAGAGTATTACGCCATCGCGATTCCACGCACCGCCTCTGTTTTCAGCCACGTCGCACAGTGCCTGTGACCGGCCGCCCGAAGCTTCGACCTTGAAAAGTTTGCCGTTTGCGAAATATCCGATGAAGCGGCTGTCAGGCGACCAGAACGGTGCCACGGCGTCTTCCGTGCCCGCCAATGGTTGCGCCGTCAGCGAATCAAGCAATCGCACCCAGAGCAGCCGCCTGCCTTCAGCGTTGTTAGCGAGGAAAGCAACTCGCGAACCATCAGGCGAAACTGTTACGCGCGCGGGAAGGGTTGCTTTGTCGGAAGTTGTCAGCGCCAGTCGGATGGCTTGGCCGCTGGGCTGCGAACGAGACAAATAGGCGAATGCGAGCGCCGCCAAGGCAAGGATTAGCACGGCGCAGATGCCCAGCCAGACCAGCCGTTCTCGGGTCCATGTTCGCGACGATGTAAGCGGACGGATCACCGGCAGAGTCTGTTGACTCGGATGACTCGTAACCCCGGAAAGCGACTCCAAAGCAAAGGCTACATCACCGGCAGACTGAAAACGGCGCTCCGGACTTTTTTCCAGGCAATGCCAGATGACACGTTCAAGCCCGGGCGCAATGTTCGGATTGGAAGCCGAGAGTTCCGCCGGCTCTTCTTTCAGAATTGCGTTGAGCGTCTCAATAGCGGAATCGCCCCGAAACGCGCGCCGCCCCGACAGCATTTCATAAAGCACCGCACCAAACGAAAAAATATCGGTGCGATGATCGACCGCCTGCCCGCGCACCTGTTCCGGCGACATATACCCGACCGTTCCCATGACGGTGCCGGGATCGGTGCGAACTTTGCGGGTGGCGATCTCAGTTTGCGCGATATCTTCCCCCGAGGGTTGCGCCAGCTTGGCGAGACCGAAATCCAGAATCTTCACCCGTTCGTCTTTGGTTATGAAGATGTTGTCGGGTTTTATGTCTCGGTGAACGATGCCTTTGTCGTGGGCCGCTGCCAGGCCATGGGCCAACTGAACCGCATAGTCCATCGATTTCCTGGCGGCGGGCTGTCGTTGATCGAGAAGGTCACGCAGCGTCTCACCTTCGAGCAATTCGGAAACAACATAGGGTGCCCGATCGTGTACGCCCACGTCGTAAACGGCGAGGATGTTTGGATGATTCAGGGCGCCTGCAGCTTGCGCCTCCTGTTCAAATCGATTCAATCGCTCAGCATTTTCAGACAGGTCAGCCGGCAGGACTTTGATCGCCACGTCGCGATTCAGCTTTTCATCGCGCGCGCGATAGACTTCGCCCATGCCGCCCTCACCGATTTTCGAGCGGATTTCATAGCGACCCAGTTTGGTGTCTGGTTCCAGCGTCACTCAATAACGCGCCGTCTCTTAACGGTCTGGTGTCTTGCGCTCCCCCGGCATGCGTGGTTCGGCCATATCACACTGACCAAACACGAATTTCTCATCTTGCTGTCCTCAGTTCGGCGAAAGATTCATCCGCAGCAGCAGATCTGCGTATCGAGGATCCAAGCGAAGAGGATCTAACGTCGGATCAAATCTGATTCCGGGAACAATAAGATTGGTATCCTTTTCTTCATAGGCTTTTTCGAGCCATTTGAATGCCTGCTCTTTCTCGCCCAGGCCGACATAAATGTAGACCATGCAAAGAGGGAAGACGTATGTTTCCTTCGATAGCTCGGTCAGTTCGCCGAGCAAACGCTGGGCCTCGGCACGATTACCAGACATCGCGTAAGCACGCCCTAAGTACGATAACGTATATGGGTCACGTCCAATCAGGCGAATCACCTCATTATAGTTGGCGACAGCTTCCTGATAACTTCCTTTCAGGTCATAGGCCCTGCCAAGAACCAGGTGCACATACATTGAGTTCGGGTCGGTCTCAAGCGTCTCTCGCAGTAGATTGATGGCCTCGTCGTACTGACCCCTGATAGAAAGGATGGTTGCCAGATCCACAGTGAGGTGGGTGGCGAGCGGGTCCAGGCCCAAAGCTCGTTTCGACTCGGCGAGAGCTTCATCCTGACGCCCCATGGTCAGGAGGTAGTAGCTATTCAACGTGTGAACGTTCGGATCGTTCGGATTGCGTTCC
>DATISD010000374.1:0-2582 GCA_035469005.1 Pyrinomonadaceae bacterium
TATCTTAAACTTAGACAGATTGAAGGTCGGCAAGGTGTTAAGCTGGCGGACAAGCATTGAAAACAGAGAAAGGTGACAGCGCCGTCAGGAGCGAAATATCTATAGCAGTAACGCGTGTGTTAATGTGACTGCCCATTGATGGGTGAAATAAAAATTGCGTTCACAAAAGAGCTGGAGAGTTTCCAGGTCTTCAATGGCTATAAATGTCTCGCCGCTGAGCGGCTTTCCTTCAAAGTGAAACGAGCGAGGGTCTGCAAACTTGTTACGCCGGCTGTAATCGTACTCGCAGCGATCCTCGTTTCCTTTGCAGCGAATCAAGCGTTGGCGGCGAGTGCGCCGCAAAAAAGATCGCAGCGATCCCGCTCCCAAAAACCGAAAGTCCCGCCAAAACCCAAAATCGATTACACAAAGTTCTCGCATCAGACTCATGCCGTGGCGCAGAAACTCGCGTGCAATTCCTGTCACAAGGTTCCGTCGAAGAATTGGAAAGATATTCGGAAGGGTGATGCGGCCTTCGCGGACGTAGCAGATTTCCCTGAGCACTCGACGTGCTTGAGTTGTCATCGCGGGCAATTCTTTGCGCGCGAGCGGCCGGCGCCCTTGATCTGCTCGAATTGCCATATTGCCGTGACGCCGCGAGATACAGCACGCTGGCTTTTCCCGAGTCTGGGTGACGTTACCGATCCAAAACTTAAGCGCCGAGAGTTCGTTTCCGAATTCGGCGTCGGCTTTCCGCACGACAAGCACATCGATGTCGTCGGATATAATCCAAACAGCCGCCCGTCGTTTGTAAACGCATCGGGAGTCAGTACCGGGAGCGATAGCGACCGGGTAAACGCCCGCCGGAGAAACCTCTTCCAGGATCAGAAAAAACCGGCGGCGTACTGGAGCGCAACCGTCCCGGTTGTAAGCTTTCGTGCGACAGACGTTGCACTCGAGACGCTTGCGCTCCAGTCACCGCCAAAGAGTTGTCCGGTCTGTCACGAGACCTATCAGCCACAGGGTAAATCAAGCGAGGAATACGTCATTAAGCCTCCCAAGACGCTGGGTGATGCGTTCTGGTTAAAAAAAGGCACGTTCAAGACGATTCCGAACAGTCATACGATCTGCTTCACCTGTCATAGCGCCGATTCCGGAATTGCTCCCGAGCCGAAGAACTGTGAAATGTGCCATAAGCTGGTGGCGCCGATGCAGTTGAAAGTTGATTTCGATCCAAAACTGCCTTCCCAGATGGGGGCGGACAGAATGATGCTCGCCCGTTGGAGCCGGAGAATCTCTGCGGGTGCATTTCGTCACGAAGCCGGCGAGCATCCTGATTTGAGTTGTCTGAATTGTCACAATGCGGCTAGCGCGACTTTCAATACCGTCGATCCGAAGACCTTGAAGGTACCGGTGCGATCGTGCGGCGGAGCCGACGGGTGTCACATCACGCAGACGACCGACGACGGCGGCGCGCTGAATTACGAAATTGATAGTCGAAAGAAAGATCCAAACTTTGTCTGCACCAAGTGTCACATAACTTTCGGTAAGGAACCGATTCCTGAGAATCATCCGCAGGCGATCCCGACGCCAAAACCGAAAGCAAAGGCGAGTTGATGGGTGGGATGAACAAAACCAGATCGCGGCGTGATCAGTTTTCTCCCTCCGGGAGAGGGTTAGGTGAGGGTTTGTCGGCGGTGCCCAGGCCCTCACCCCCAACCCCTCTCCCAGGGGGAGAGGAGAGAAGACATTCAAACCGATTTGTCGTGTTTTTCTTGATGTGCACAATCACCACTATTACTTCTGGTTATTTCATCTCGCGCGCTTCTGAATCGGTTTCGAATTTGACCGCACCGCCTTCCTCATCCCAGGAACAGATGCAATTTCCCGAAGGCCTCGATTATTCGAAGTTTCAGCACAGCACGCGAAATCATGCCCGCCTCCCCTGCCTGCTTTGTCACCGCCGTGATTCGAACGCGCCGGTGCCCAGACGTCCGGGCGCTTCCAATCACTTGCCGTGCGCGGGCTGTCATGCGCAGCAGTTTTCGAATGCTGAAAGTCCGATTTGCACCATCTGCCACACGGACGTGAAGTCAGGCGCGCTGAAAGCCTTCCCACGTTTGCAGAGCTTCCGCATGAAGTTCGATCACGCGCGTCACGTGAACATGGGCAGCGTGACTTGCGCGACTTGTCATCGTCCTGCGCGGGCCGGCGTCGCCATGTCCATACCCACCGGTTTCAATGCGCACACGACTTGTTATCGATGTCACACCTCGCGCGCGCAATCCGGTGGCCGAGACATTTCCTCGTGCGGTACCTGTCACCAGCTGGGGGGATATTCACGCACGCCGCAATTCGCGCAGGCGTTTCGGGTTGGCTTTAGCCACGCGAAACATGAGAAGACTTCATGCAACGAGTGTCATCAGATTCGCGCAGGCATGCCGCAGCGCCGGCAAGTCACGCAGCCCGAGCCGCTCAATCATCACGCCACCGGTCGCGGGCAGAGTTGCATGACTTGTCATGATGGGAAGCGCGCGTTCGGCGACGATGACTTTACCGTTTGCAAACGCTGCCACACTGGAGCGACGTGGCGCTTTTGAGCG
>DATISD010000375.1:0-2241 GCA_035469005.1 Pyrinomonadaceae bacterium
GATCTGTTTTCAGAAACTCGCCGCTACTTCGTGGATGAATGGAAATGCGATTTAGTCTCGGTAGTTCGTGAGCTGCGAAACGCGGGCGCGCTCGAAATCATCGCCAGCGCGGCGACACATGGCTTGCTGCCGATTCTTCAGCAGCAATCGCATCGCGCAGCGCGTGCGCAGGTTTTGGTCGGACGCGACGTTTATGTCGAAATTTTCGACGGAAAGGCCGCCGGATTCTGGTTACCCGAATGCGGTTACGCTCCCGGTCTGGAATCGATCCTACGGGAAGCGAATCTTCGCTGGTTCGTTGTCGACGCTCACGGGTTGCTCTTTGGAACGCCGCGCCCGGGCCGCTCCATTTATGCTCCCTGTTATACACCAGCGGGGCCAGCGGCTTTCGCACGCGATCCCGACGCCAGTCGTCGGGTCTGGAGTGCGCACGAAGGCTATCCCGGCCATCCGGCTTACCGGGAATTTTATCGCGACATCGGTTTCGATCTGCCCATGGAAGATTTAGGATCAATCGCGAGGGGAACCAGAAAATTCTCCGGCGTGAAATATCATCGGATCACCGGATGCGGCGATGAGAAACAGCTTTATAACCGAACGGCAGCTGAAAATGCGGCAACACAACATGCAATTCACTTTCTGGAACGATGCCGTGAGCACATTCAGGAAATTGGGGAACTCGGTTTCGACCCGATCATTGTCGCACCGTTTGACGCGGAATTGTTTGGGCACTGGTGGTTCGAAGGACCAATATTCCTGGAACAATTCATTCGTTACGCAGCTAACGAAGGGAGTTTCCGCCTCACATCGCCGAGTGAATATTTGGCGGCACATCCCACGCAGCAAATCGTTGAGCCCGCTGCATCCACGTGGGGTGAGAACGGCCATCTCGCTGTGTGGCTCGATCCGAGTAACGCCTGGATTTATCCGCAACTCAATACGGCCGCACAAACGATGATCGATCTTGCAAAACAGGCTTGTGCTGTTGTACGGGAACCGCATCGGTTGCCCGCCGGAAGATCGGCAGGCGGAACGCCTGCCCTACAACTCACCGACCGTGTTTTGAAACAACTCGCTCGCGAGCTTTTGCTGGCGCAATCAAGCGACTGGGCATTTCTAATGAAAACCGGGACTGCGCGCGAATATGCCACTCAACGCACGATCGATCACCTTGCTCGTTTCAACCGTCTGCACGATCAGTTTGTCGCAAATACTCTCGATGAAGAATTTCTGCGCGACTGCGAATGGCGGGATAACATTTTTCCGAACGTGAATTGGCGATATTATGTTTAAATCGCGGATCGCTGATCGTTTCCAGATTGTCGCTTTGGTCTTTTGCGTCGCTTTTGTCGCAATCGCCGCGGCACAGGAATCGCCCACTCCAGCTCCTTCGCCGACACCGGGGGAATCTCCTTCTTCTTCGATTTCGCCGGAACAATCTGTGCCGCCCTCGCCCACCCCGGAACAAACGTTTTCACCCTCGCCCGCGAGAAGCGTCCGGATCAGTTTCGTTCCTCCGCCAATGGACGGCACGATCAATCTTGGGATTTACGACCAAACCGGCAAACTCGTGCGCGTCTTGCATCAGAACGCGCAATTGAACGACTTCGCGATCGGAGCTGATGCACTCGTAACGCGATGGGATGGAAAGGATGATGGAGATCAAGACTCGCCTTCTGGACGATATCACGCGCGCGGGTACCTGGTCGGTCCACTAAAACGCGAAGATCTGGGCGAGACTTCGTTGCCTTCAACTCAAATCGAAGCAAACGTGGTCAAGGTCCGACTGGTCCGCAATCCCTTGCGGAAAGACAAGAGACCCGTTGTCGAACTCGCCATTGGATTTAATAGCGAGGGAAGTTACCTGAAGACCGGCGATGGTCTGCCGCTGTTCAAAATCAGTGAGACACCGAATGTGACGCGCGCAGGGATCGCAACCAAAAGTGAGAACGCCGTCGATATTTGGCAGGATGACGGCACCAGCGTGCATCACTTTCGCGTCTCGAATGTTGACCAGATGATGGCCTTCGATTGCGGCGAGTTTGAATTGAAATGACGCATTCTCGCCTCGCATCAAATATACCGCGAGTTTCATTCCACCTCTCCCCTTTCGAAAAGGGGAGAGGATTGAGGTGAGGGTTTGTGACAGCACGCACCAGCCAGGAACCCTATTCTCTCCCTTGAAAAGGGAGAGGCGAGAAGTTGCCCGATCCGTACCTATCGAGTAGCGCGACAACCGCT
>DATISD010000376.1:0-1831 GCA_035469005.1 Pyrinomonadaceae bacterium
AATACCAACACCGCAGCCGTTTACGAATATTTGAAGGAGCACGGTGCGTCGTTCTTTAACGACATCGTCGCGGGCACCGACTTGCTCTCAAGCATGGTCGAAGAAGCGCTGGGCGAACTGGTCTTCCGGGGACTGATAACCGCTGACAGTTTCACTGGTTTGCGTGCGTTGATAACTCCTTTGAGTAAGACAACTCACCGCCAGGTCGAAAGGCGTCGCCGCAGAAAGAAAGCGGTTTACAGCATGGATGATGCCGGGCGTTGGGTTCGTTTGCGGCGCGAAGCGCAAGCAGCCTCAACTAATCCGCCTCTCAATGGAAATCAGTCAATTGATCGCGAGAGCATTGAAGCAGTAGCGCAGAAATTACTTGCGCGCTACGGCGTAATTTTCCGGAAGCTGCTCGATCGGGAATCGATGTCGATTCCGTGGCGCGATCTCTTGCGCGTGCTGCGACGCCTTGAGGCTCGCGGAGAGATCCGCGGTGGCCGCTTCGTCGGTGGATTCTCAGGCGAGCAATTCGCGACCGCCGAAGCTGTGCAACTGCTGCGATCGATTCGCCGCACTCCAGCGGATGGATCGATGATTTCGGTCAGCGCTGCCGATCCGCTTAATCTCCTGGGCATCGTGACTCCCGGCGGCCGGCTGTCTCCGGCGGCCTCCAATCGCGTGCTTTATCGCGATGGCGTTCCCATCGCGATCCTCGAAGCAAAAGAATTGCGTTTCCTCATCGACATGACCGCCGCCGATCAATGGCAGGCGCGAAACGCTTTGCTGCGGCGTCACGTGCCGCCAAAAGTGCGCGCCTATCTCAATCAAACCGGACGGACGGTTTCTCCTCCACAATCAACCTCGACGCTGACGCACTGAAGCGGCGGCATCCTGATTGCCAACAATCAAATTGAATCTGGATTCCCGGCGCGAAGTGGATCGTTCGCGAACACTTTTTATCCAGGTGTCCGCGGTTGCTACATCGGACTTTATATTTGGGAGGACTAACGATGGCAAAGAAAGAGACCGGAAAACGTGAGCTGATTGATACGGGACGAGACAAGCGTTTTGTGCGTAGAGATGATAAAGGGCGCTTTGATGAAACCGACGACGTCGGCCGTTCACTATCTCAGGACGTCCGTCGTCAGGCAAAGACGAAGGTGCCACCTGGACAGGGCGATCGCGGCGATCAGAAGAGACGCGGTCACTGAGGCACGGGGCATCAGTCAATGTCAGTTTAACTTAATGATTAAGGAGTGAGGTGCAATGAACAAGGGTCTTACTTTAGTTGGCGGCCTCGGTTTGGGGGCCGCCTTGATGTACATCTTCGACCCCGACCGCGGAAAGCGGCGGCGAGCAATGATTCGTGAAAAGGTGGAATCTGCGGGCAATAAAGCCGGAGATAAAGCCGGCAAGATGGGGCAAGATCTTCGCAACCGCGCGTACGGAATGGTCGCCGAAACCCGGTCGATGTTTCGCGGCGAAGAAGTTTCTGATGAAGTTCTGGCTGATCGGGTGCGGGCGCGTTTGGGAAGGATTCCCGCTCATATTGAGGCGCTCGAAGTCAGCGCGCTGAACGGCGAGGTGACTTTAAGGGGGCAAATTTCAGCGGAAAACCTACCGAAGGTCCTGCGGGCCGTTCGCTTCGTTCGGGGAGTGAAAAGCGTCGACAATCAATTCGACGTGAGCGCAGAATCACGAAACGCGAGGGTGCTTCCTGGCGAGCCTCAACCGCTGGGCGCACAATAAATCCGGAGGCAGCTCTCTCACGCTGCCTTCCAAAAATTTCGCACAAATGGAATTCGCGACGGCACGCGAATATAAACATCCTCGCGCGAAATTA
>DATISD010000377.1:0-9615 GCA_035469005.1 Pyrinomonadaceae bacterium
AACCCATCATCGCCACCACTTGCACCATCATGCCAACCATCATTGGCACGAGGGCAGCGCGCTGGCGATTGTGATGCGGAAACTCGAAGCGATCAGAGAGTAGACAGGATCACAACAAAGCTTTTAAACCCGCTGCCCGTAATGAACGCGGCAGCGGGTTTTTGTTTTAGCACTGAGAGCCGGGACGGTTTGATTATGTCTGAACCACTTTCCAGGATTCCGTCGGGGATGCGTTATTACTCGGGTCCTGAGGCGCAACTCAGGCGAGCGATCGAAAACATCGTCGTATCCATTTTCGATGGTTGGTCTTACGAGGAGGTCACGACTCCGACAGTTGATTACTACTCGCTCTTCGAACATGGCATGGGCCGCTCGCAGGCGCATCATGCTTTTCGATTCAGCGACACGGACGGCCGCATGTTGGCGATCAGACCCGACGTGACGTCTCTGATCGCGCGTGCCGCGGCCACTCTTTTCGCCGAACGCAAACGGCCGCTGCGCCTATGTTACGTGGCGCCCGTATTCCGCCAGCAACCTCAATCTCACACCGAATGGAAAAGAGAGTCAATGCAGATTGGGGGCGAACTGATCGGCGCAAATAGCAGCGCCGCCGATATGGAGATTCTGGCGATTATCTGCGAGGTGCTGGAACGCCTGGGTGTGGATCAGCATTGCTCGATTACGCTTAATGACGTCGAGGTCTTCAATGGCATCGCCGAGCAACTACAGCTTTCCCCGGATTCGCGGGACGAAATGCGCGAGCTTGTCGATACTCGCAATGCCGCTGACCTGGGACGCTTTCTCGCTCGCTATTCATCTGTGGCTGACTCACAGGCTTTCGCCCAACTCATCAGGCTTTCCGGAAAGCGCCGCATCCTCAGTGAAGCACGTCGACTAATTACAAATTCGCGTTCACGGCACGCGCTGGATCGGCTCGAACGTTTGTGGTCCGTTATCGAGTCGCTTCAATTGACGGACCGGTTCGAAATCGATTTTGGTGATGTGTCGCGGCTCGACTACTACACGGGTCTCACTTTCAAAATTTATGTCAGCGGCGCCGGCACCAGGGTCGGAAGCGGCGGCCGTTACGACGAACTCACCGCGAGTTTTGGCCGGGCCGAGCCGGCGGTCGGGTTCGTGCTTGAACTTGATGCGCTTACCGATGTACTGCAGAGACGTTCGAACGAATCCAGCTTAATCCGTGAGTCAACCGACGCGACACAACTCACCAACGATACGCTGCGCGATCTATTTGCCGTGGCCAGAAAGAAAAGAGCGCTCGGCGAGCGAGTCATGATCAAGTCAGGTGAGGGAATGCCATGACCGGATTAACCATTGCCATTGCCAAGGGAAGATTGCAGGCGGAAACGCTCGATCTATTAAAGAGCGCCGGCATCGGCGTATCGAGCGAGACGCTGGCGTCGCGTCGACTCGCGATCGAAGACGAGTCCGGACGCTATCGCTTGATCTTTGTGAAGCCCGCGGATGTTCCCGTTTATGTCGAACACGGAATCGCGGACTGCGGCATTGTCGGCCGTGACGTGCTCCTGGAATCGGAAGCTGATCTATTACAACCACTCAGTCTCAACATCGGCGATTGTCGCATTGTTGTCGCCGCGAGAAACGATGCGCCGGCAAGCCCATTGGGGATGCTGAGAGTAGCGACCAAATACCCACGAATCGCCGCTCGCCATTTTGGGTCACGGGGAGTGGCCGTTGATCTAATCGAATTATCAGGCTCGGTAGAACTCGCGAGCGTTCTGGGACTGGCAGACTGCATCGTAGACCTGGTGGAGACCGGCAAGACACTTCAGGAAAATGGCCTTAGGGTTGTTGAAGTAATCACTGACTCAAAGGCGCGCCTGGTCGTCAATCGAGCCAGTTATCAACTGAAGGCGGAAGCTGTTAGTCAGCTCATCAAATCTCTCGAAGAAACCATGGAGGTGAGCGAGCGGTGATTGAAATCATCGGCAGTCATGATAAAGAACGGCTCGGGGCGAAGCTGGAGCGCATCCGATTACGTAAGGTCATCCTCGACCCCGATTTGATGAAAGAAGTCAGCTCGATCATCGATGAAGTTCGCCTTCGCGGTGACCGCGCTCTGATCGATTACGCCGTGCGATTCGACGGTTGTGCCATGCAATCGGCTGAGCTTCGGATTGGCGAGGACGAGTTGCGCCAGATTGCCGCGAAGGTGGATGCAAACGTACTTGACGCACTGTGCGAGGCGATCGACAACGTCAGGCGTTTTCATGAACACGAGCGGCAAGAGTCGTGGGAGATTGAAACCGAACACGGGGCTCGGGCGGGCCAGCGCCTCACGCCGATCGAGCGCGTCGGATTGTATGTTCCGGGCGGAACTGCGAGCTATCCATCATCGGTCGTGATGAACGTTGTGCCCGCACAGGTCGCCGGCGTCAAACGAATTGCGGTCGCGACGCCGCCACGTTCACTCCGGGAAAATCCCGCCGTGGCTGCCGCGCTCTGGCAACTTGGCGTAAGTGAAGTCTATGCAGTTGGCGGCGCACAAGCGATCGCCGCACTTGCTTACGGGACTGAGACTGTGCCGCGCGTCGATAAGATCACTGGACCGGGAAACCGTTACGTGGCTGCGGCAAAGAAGCTTGTGTTTGGGACGGTTGGAATCGATTCGATTGCCGGGCCAAGTGAAATTGCGATCATCGCAGACGACACGGCCCCCGCCGAATTCCTGGCAGCGGATTTATTGGCGCAGGCGGAACACGCCGAGGACGCGTGTGCGATCCTGGTAACGCCCAGCGCGCAGCTGGCGCACGATGTTGCCGCAGAAGTCTTGCGGCAGGTGGAATCGTTGCCGCGCCGGGCCATAGTTGAGAAGTCATTGGCAGAGTATGGCGCCGTTCTGCTGGTCAACGATCTCGACGAGGCGTGTGCAATTGTAAACGGGCTGGCGCCTGAACATTTGGAACTTGTTACTCAAGACGACGAGGCAGTTGCCGCGGGCATTCTTCATGCGGGAGCAATATTTTTTGGGCCGTACACTCCGGAAGTCGTCGGCGATTACTTCGCTGGGCCAAACCATGTGTTGCCTACTGCCGGAGCGGCGCGATTTTCGTCAGCGCTGGGCGTTTACGATTTCGTTAAGCGCACCAGTGTGTTGCGATATTCGCGTGAGGCGCTGAGACAGTCGGCGGAAAAGATTTCAGTGCTGGCTAAAGCTGAGGGCCTGGATGCCCACGCGCGATCGGCAGCGATCAGGCTGGGTTAATTAGCGATGAAAAGTTTTTTGGACAGAATCAAGCCCCAGGTACGCGCCCTGCGCGCGTACTCGCTTTCGCCGCATCGCGCCAGCGTCAAGATGAATCAGAACGAGAATCCCTGGGACGCTCCGGCTCGGATTAAAGAAGAGACCATGCGACGGCTGGAAAGTCGCAAGTGGTCTCGCTATCCGGATTTCGTGCCGGCAAGTTTACATGAGCGTCTGGCGGAGTTTTCAGGCTGGCGAACGGACGGCATTATCGCCGGGAACGGATCAAACGAATTGATTCAGGCGCTGCTGATGGTTACGGTTGGCCCAGGTAAGCGCGTGCTGATTTGTGAACCGACGTTTGCGCTGTACCGGCAGATAACGACCGTGCTTGGCGGCGAAGTCATAAGTGTCCCGCTGACTGCGAAGCTTAGTTATGACACGCGCGTACTGCAAAAAACAGTGAGCGACTTGCAGCCGGATGTGACGATCGTCTGCTCGCCAAACAATCCGACGGGTTGCGTGCTCAGCGATCAGGATTTGCGCGCGATGCTTCAATCAACAGATGGCCTCGTCGTAATCGATGAGGCATACCATGAATTCGCTGAGCATTCAGTTGTGCCGCTGCTGCGCGATCACGACAACCTGGTCGTCCTGCGGACGTTTTCAAATGCCATGGCAATGGCGGCGTTGCGGGTGGGATATCTCCTGGCTGGGCCGGAACTCGCAACGGAGATCAGCAAAGCGGTCCTTCCTTACAACCTTAACGTCTTCTCTCAAACTACCGCCGAAGTAGCTGTCGATTTGTACGAAGACGAGTTGCACCCGCTGGTACGAAAGATCATCTCTGAGCGCGAACGATTGTATGGCGAGTTGTGTCGGATAGAGGGGCTTGTCCCGGTGCGCTCTCTCGCCAACTTTATAGTTGTGCGGTCATTGATCGATCCGAAGCGGGTGTTCGCGGAGTTGATCAAGCGAGATATTTTGATTCGCGACGTTAGTGGCTACCCAATGTTGAGCGATTACTTCCGCTTGAGTGTCGGCACTCCGGAAGAGAATGATCTCTTGTTGAGCGCGCTCCGTGAGATCTTTGAAGCTCTAGGAGGTGACGCACTCCGTCCTGGAGGAGCAAGTGTCCTATGAAGGTCAAGAAACGAACCCAAATTCGCGAAGCGCTGGTCCAGCGCAAAACCAAAGAGACTAATGTGCGCGTCAAGTTAAACCTTGACGGTGAAGGTCGGTCCCGCATCAGCACCGGCCTTCCTTTTCTGGATCACATGCTAGAGCTGTTTGCGAAACATGGACTGTTCAATCTTGAAGTTATCTGCAAAGGCGACCTGGAAATCGACGACCATCATTCGGTTGAGGATATCGCGATCACTCTTGGGCAGGCCCTGACCGAGTCGCTGGGCGACAAGTCGGGCATCAAGCGCTATGGCGAAGCAATTGTGCCGATGGATGAAGCTTTGTGTCGTTCGGTTATTGATCTTTCAGGGCGTTTCTACCTGGTTTATGAAGTGGCGACGCGACGGCAGAAGATTGGAAACTTTTCGGTTGAGTTGGCGGAACACTTCTGGCGCTCGTTTGCCGAGACGGCGAAATTCAATTTGCATATCGACTGTTTGCGTGGCCGCAACACCCACCACATGCTCGAAGGCACTTTCAAGGCTACGTCGCGGGCCCTGCGCCAGGCTGTCGAACGAGACCCGCGAATCGCCGGCGTGTTGAGCACGAAAGGAGTTCTTTAGAGTCGTGGCGGAAGTGGCGATCATCGATTACGGCGTGGGGAATCTGCGTTCAGTCGAGAAAGCATTTGCCGCTACCGGCTGTGCCGCCGTGGTGAGTGCCGACGAAGACGTGTTGCGTGAAGCCGATCGATTGGTGCTGCCTGGAGTCGGAGCTTTTGGCGCCTGCATGAACGCCCTCGCGGAACGCGGATTCGATTTCCTGGTGCGCGAGCGGGTCGCCGCGGGAACTCCCTTGCTCGGCGTCTGTGTTGGCATGCAAATGCTCTTTGAGGAATCAGACGAGTTTGGTGCAACGCGGGGCCTGGGCCTCTTGCGCGGCCGCGTTCGTCGCTTTGGGGACGATCTGGTGGTCCCCCAGGTTGGTTGGAATCAGATCCGGCAGCGAATCCGGCATCCGCTGTTTGATGGAATCAAAGATTCTGCCTTCTTTTATTTCGTCCACTCCTACTATTGCGAGCCGCTGGACCGCGAGGTGGTTTTGGGAGAGACCGATTATGGCAAAGCTTACGCGTCGGCAGTCGCGCAGGAAAATCTTTGCGGAGTGCAATTCCATCCCGAGAAGAGCCAGGCGGCGGGGCTGCGCCTGCTGTCGAACTTTGCGCGGTCCGGCAAACTTCAATTTGTCGATCGTGTTGACGCCGACAGCTCAAACAACGAGAGGGTCAACTTGAGGAAGGTCTGAATGGGCGACGCGTAGCGTCGCATGAATTTAGCCCGGCGTTTTAACGCCGGGTTTGTGGCGGCCGAATTGTTCCGTCGCGTAGCGACGGTTGAATTCGCTCAATCTCGAGATCATGCTGGCCAAAAGAATCATACCGTGTTTGGACGTTGACCGAGGCCGCGTGGTCAAAGGCATTCGTTTTGTCTCAATGGTCGATGCTGGCGATCCCGTTGAGCAGGCTGTGAAGTACGATGCCGAAGGCGCTGACGAGCTGACATTTTTGGACATCACGGCGTCTTCGGACAAGCGCGAAATCGTTGCCGAACTTGTACGGCGTGTAGCCGATGAAGTCTTTATTCCTTTCACGGTGGGCGGAGGTTTACGGTCGTTGGAAGACATTCGCGCGGTGCTGCGCTCGGGCGCCGATAAGATCTCTCTGAATACCGCGGCAATTGAGCAACCCGACTTAATCAGAGCAGGCGCCGAAACATTCGGCTCCCAGTGCATGGTTGTGTCAATCGATGCCCGGAGACGCAGCATGAACGACGCGAGCCGCGGCTGGGAAGTGTTCACGCATGGAGGAAGAACGCCCACCGGGCTCGATGCCATTGAATGGGCTGTGCGGGCTGAGAAACTTGGGGCGGGCGAAATTCTGCTGACCAGCATGGACCACGACGGCACCAGGGACGGCTACGACATCGAACTCACGCGGGCGATTTCTGACAGGGTTCGGATTCCGGTGATTGCGTCTGGGGGCGCCGGGAAGCTCGAACACTTTTACGAAGCATTTACCAAAGGTGGCGCGAGCGCCGTACTGGCTGCGTCGCTTTTTCATTTTGGGCGGTACAAGATTGCGGACGTTAAGAATTATCTGCGCGATCGAGGAGTAGTTGTAAGATGAAGATTCTCATCGAGGAAATCAAATTTGATGAGCGCGGTCTGGTTCCGGCGATCGTTCAGGACATCAGCACCGGCAAAGTGTTGACCCTTGCTTACATGAATGCCCAGAGTCTCAAACGCACTATCGAAACCAATGAGACCTGGTTCTGGTCTCGTTCACGTTCGAGTTTGTGGCACAAAGGCGAGACATCGGGCCACACCCAGCGTGTGATGAACATACTCGTCGATTGCGATCACGACGCGCTCACAGTTTTGGTTGCGCCCCATGGCCCCGCTTGTCATACCGGAGAACAATCCTGTTTTCACAATGAACTCCAGGAAGTGCGCGGCGTCCCGGAGAAGATTCGGGATAGAGAAGCTGATCTCGGCGCCGTACTAAATGATCTCTTCGCGCTGGTTAAATCGAGAGAGCGTGACCGGCCTGAGGGCTCGTACACTACCTACCTTTTCGATCAGGGTTTGGACAAGATACTGAAGAAAGTCGGCGAAGAATCAAGCGAGACGATCATTGCCGCAAAGAATCAGGACGCGGAAGCCCTGGCCAGGGAAGCATCGGATCTTCTCTATCACTTGATTGTGCTCATGGTTGAGTGCGGGCTCACTCTCGAGCAGATTCGCGATGAATTAATGAGCCGCCGAAAGAAGAGGGGCGATCAGTGAATTCGAACGCCGCCGAACTTAGATCACTTCTGGATTTTGCGGTAGAGCTCGCTGGTAATGCCGGCGCGATTACCAATCGCCACTTCAAAGGATCGTTTGTGGCCGAACGCAAGGCGGACAATTCATTTGTGACGGTGGCGGATCGGGAGGCCGAAAAGTGTCTTCGGGAGAACATTGAGAAGGCTTTTCCCGACGATGCCATTCTCGGCGAAGAAGAAGGCGAGAAGCCTGGCCGCTCGAATCGTCGCTGGATCCTTGACCCTATCGACGGCACCTATTCATTCGTCCATGGAGTGCCGCTGTACGGAGTTTTGATCGGCTTGGAAATTGATAGCGACATGGTACTTGGCGTCGTCAATCTCCCGGCGTTGGGTGAACTGATTTACGCCGCGCAGGGTCTCGGCTGTTTTTGGAACGGGGCCCGGGCGCGCGTCTCTGCGACTGAATCTCTGAACGACGCTTTACTGTTGTCAACCGATTTTGGCGGCTGCGAGCAGTATGGATTCGGTCGCGCAGCCGAGATCCTTCAGCGGCAGGTTCATGCGCGCCGCACCTGGGGCGATGCTTATGGACATGTTCTCGTCGCCACGGGCCGTGCCGAAATCATGCTCGATCCAGTCATGAACGTATGGGACTGTGCCGCTCTGCTGCCTATTGTTGAAGAGGCAGGGGGAACATTCACTAATTGGAAGGGGCAGAGAACAATCGAAGGCGGCAACGCGATCTCGACTAACGGGGCGCTGTTCGAGTCAGTGATGTCGGTGATTAAGAAGGCTGAGGAATAATGCTAATCATTCCCGCGATCGATCTTAAAAAGGGAAAGTGTGTGCGTCTCGCGCAAGGAAAAAAAGAAGTGGCGACTATCTTTGACGACGATCCGGTCAAGGTTGCGAAGGATTTTGAGCTGGCAGGCGCGCGAATGTTGCACATCGTCGACCTCGACGCCGCTTTTTCTGATAGTAACTCGCCGAACCGGCAGCTGCTTCGTGAAATTATCCGAGCCATCGAAATACCCGTGCAGTTCGGCGGAGGAGTGCGCAATACTGACGATGTCAACGAATTGATCGAACTCGGAGTGAAGACGGTAGTCGTTGGCACCCTGGCAGTAGAGTCTCCCGAAGTGTTGGCCGAACTGCCGCGCATCTTTGGTAGTGATCGTCTCGCCGTCGGCATCGATGCCAAAAATGGCGAGGTCATGGTGCGCGGTTGGGAACAAGAAGGGAAGACTCGAGCGGTCGAGCTGGCGCATGCGGTTGCCAAAGCGGGGATTGAACGCATCATTTTTACAGACATAGCACGTGATGGCATGCTCACTGGTCCGAACATCGAACAGACCGGGTTGGTCGCCCGCGAATCCGGCCTGAAAGTAACTGCCTCGGGTGGCGTTTCATCGCTTGAGGATATTAAGCGGCTAAAACAATTAGCCGCTTACGGCGTTGATAGCGTGATTGTCGGAAAAGCTCTCTATGAAGGTCGCTTTAATTTAAAGGATGCCGCGCACGCGTCACGGTGAATTGTGTTTGAAGAACGTGCTAATTCCCTGAAGCGGGGAGAGTGGCCTGACATTGATTGAGATTCAGAAATCCCATCGATAATCCTGCATGAACCCAGGTTTTTGTTGTGCGATTATATGAAATATTGAAAAATACGCGACCATAAAGTATTTTCCCAAGCTAAAGGTTGCGTTCGAACCCCAGTCGCCCGCTCCATTTTCGTGATCGGTCAGCCGATTTTTGGCCTTAGAATTTGAGGGAAGCTTTATGAAACCTCTACTGATTTTGACTATCCTGCTGTTTCCTCTCATCGTCCAGGCACAGGAACCTTCGGCAACAACCGAAGAGAACTCACCTTTGACGGTGCTGAGTGCGAAATGGTCCCGAGATCGTCAACCCGTTGAGAACGCCGCCTCAGGTTCTGCGGCCGTTGCGCCGCAGCCGGCGATGAATGCCGCGAACAAGCCCTTTGAAAGACAGAAGCGCATCAATGCGCCGCCAGGTGATCGCGATCCGAATGCCGACACCCTGGACTCGCGCAGTGGGGAATTGGAGAGAATTACTCAACTCGCGCGCGAGAGCGAAAACAAACCAGTAATGGAAGGATTCGCCTATCTCGTGAAGGTGCAAAACGGCGGCACGAAGGTCACCCAAAACATTTTTTGGGAGTATCAATTTCGCGAGACGGCAAACCCATCGAACCTGGTGCGCCGCCAGTTCATTTGTAGCGCGAAGATCAAACCGGCACAGGAAAAGTCGCTGCAGGCATTCAGCCGACTGGGTCCCAGCGAAGTCATTGACATAAAATCTATCGGCAAAAAAGCTGAAAGCCAGTTTGAAGGCGAAGTCCGCATTAACCGCATTGAATTTTCGGATGGCACCTTCTGGCAAAGAAAAGATTGGGACGTTAGCCAGCACACTTTGAAT
>DATISD010000378.1:0-3279 GCA_035469005.1 Pyrinomonadaceae bacterium
GATGTGAATGACACGTCGCGGTTCATCGCAGTGCGCCTTCGTCGACGAATGGAGCAATAGCGGGCGCATCGCCAGTATGCCGCCGCGCCCAATCAGGCAAGTCTGCGGTGTGCGAGTACTCAACATGCGTCGGATTTCTGGTTCAGAAAGAATGCCTGCCTTGTGTGAATCCGGGAAAACTTCCAATGGCCCATTGTCGCTGGTTGACGCGTCGAGGTGGATGCGGAGGGCCACCACCCGTTTCAATGCCCAGGCTGGTGCAAGTGCATAGAGCACGCCGGCTTTTGTGGTCCACGGACCCCATTCGCCGGACTCGAATCGACGAGATAACGGCAGCACCCTATCCTGATGCCAAAGCACGTGCCAATTTACCGTGCCTGACTTTTCGAAGAGCGTCGCGCGGAAGGGTGCAGCCGTCGTTCCCAAAGCATCAGCAGCAAGCTGAAGAAGTCGCGAGTCGAATGCGAGTTCGCAACCATCGGGTTTGACATTAGATTGCGAGTGCCGGCGCGTCCAACCCTGGAAGTCGAGCCAGCAAACGCCTTGGCGATCAGGTCGCATTCATGGTGCGACACGACACTCTCAAGCGTCGAATACCCAACGTCACGCGTGGCTTCTCGCATCTCTCCTGTGTCCGGATCACGAAACGCTTTTGGTCGCGGCAATCAAGCTTTGCATTAGTTGCATGGCCCCAGCGATCACCGGCCCACCGAGCGGATCCCCCGACAGAGCCTCAAATGGTCCCTGGCCAAAATGCAGGCCGCTCGGCACCAGCATACTGATTCGCACTTGTCCTCGTGGAGGCGGCGCCGGCCTGGCTCCCTCCCACGGACCAATCTTATCAGCCACCGCTCTGCCCGCTTCCAGCAGCGAGTCAATAGGCTGATCGAGGGATTCATTCGGCCTCTCCCACACGACGGCCGCCCCGCTGTAATTGAAATAGCGTGCAGTGTGGTCGGCGTAGGCTGCTACGATATCCAGTCCTTCGTCGAGGGTAACTTCGACAACAACGCCATATAGTCGCTTTGCCTCATCATCGGAAGGGGACTCGCCTAACTCACGCAGAAAATGCCAGGCCTGAAGATAATGACGCGATTCGAGATTCGCCGTCTCCAGAATTCGCCGCAGCGTCTGCTTTGAATTTTCTTTGTCACCGGAATTCAGTTGGTCCCTCGCCTGCACAAAAGAAAGCCACGGCTCGCCATGCGCATCTGTCGCGGACTCATTCGGCCACTGAGAAAAAGGCAGGTCTCCGAAAAGCACGTCCCTGATAGCGGGCTGCTGAAGTGTCTTGTCGGGTTGATTGGACATGATAGTTTTCCAGGACGCATTGGCCCATCGATAGAGTCTGTGCTCATTCCGGTGACTAATTCACCCAGCTTCCGCGCACGAATGGAAGATCAGCGACAACTCCCTCGACGTCCAGGACCTGCACTTCAGTTCCTGCCTCCCGGTAGTCATACTTCACAAAGCCAAGCGCAATAGTTCGGTTCAGTGTCGGAGAGAAAGTGGATGAAGTGATTCGCCCGATCTCTTTGTCATCGACGGAAAGAATCTTCGCGCCGTTTTTGATTTCGACCCTGTCCGGAAAAGAAATGCCGGTAATTTTCTTCGCGACATGACCTCGATGCTTGATGCGGACAATTATTTCCTGGCCGAGGTAGCACCCTTTAGTGAAGCTCACCGCGTCGTCAAGATTGGTTTCCGTCACGATCGTCGTTTCGTCCATGTCGATGCCGTAGCGTGGGATTCCGGCTTCAATTCTTAAAACCTCAGCCGTAGCGTGACCCAACGGTTCAACGCCGGCGCCGATCAAAGCCTGCCGCAAATTATCTGCATCGCTTCCTTCGGCGAACAGATCAAATCCATCTTCGGCCGTGTGCGTGGCGCCAATAATCGTGACGTCAAAGTGATTGAGCTTAGCGGCAAGAACTGCGCCAGGGTTAATCGCAGTCTCTTCGCCAAACACCTGGCGCATAATCGGCGCGGACTGGCTCCCTTGCACCGAATAACATGCCGTCTGGCCGGTTAAGTCCGTCACCCGAAAATCGCCGGCCAGCGTGAATCGAGCAAGCAGTTGCACAACCTTCTGATGCGTCGCCTCCTCGGTATCGATTAAAAATCCGTCTTGACGGTTGAGGATGCGGACGACGGCGAGCAGCCGGCCTTGCACATTTGGGAACGCGGCGCGCATCCATGAACTCGCGGCCAACGTTTTCAGGTCATTCGTGATCAGGCCATTGAGAAACATCACCGCTTCCGAACCGCTGACCAGGATGCGACCATTGGCTGAAAGGTCGATCAAACCCGCGCGGCCGTCACGAACTGCTGAATAACCGCTAATATCTCCGTTCGTCGTTTCGTTCAATGAATCTCCTGCTCGCAACCGCGAATGCTTTTATCTGCGGCAAATGCGGTACGGCTCGAATGGCTCGCGCCACAACTTTGTAATCGCGCAACTGTGCTTGCTCATCCCGGCTGGTAATCAACACCTGCGGACTCGGATGATAGAGCGGTATCAACAGGCGTCTGTTCCAGCGGCGAATTTTGGCGGCGTCATTCTTGAGCGTGAATTCATGATAATGAACCTGCTTGAGCGCCTCAAGAGCGACCGTTCCCAGCGTGACGATTAAATCCGGCTCTACGAGATTAAACGTGCGTTGAAGAAAATCAGAACAGTTTCTGATTTCAATACCAGTCGGCCGCCGGTTTGCGCCCGTAGCCGAGCGAGGATTACACAAGGCGGCGCTGGTGATGAAGATCTCCGACCGTTTCAAGCTGATAGACGCGAGGAACCGTTCAAAGTTCCTGCCGGATTGATCGCCGGAAAAGGGAGTGCGCGTGCGATCAGCGCCCTTTCTCCCGGGGGCCTCGCCGATGAACATCACCCGCGCGCTAATCGGGCCGTTGCGATCGCTCAACACTGCGGATCGCCCGCACATGCCCGGGCAGCGAGTACAGCCGGCTGCCGCGGCAATTAATTCCGAGAAGCTTGTCTGCAGGCTGGTTGACTGGCTTTTGGATGGCACGTACGTGTTCCGAATACTAACTCATCGTGTGATATGAGGAAGCTTCTCTTTACGCAAACGGTACGCACGCCTCTGGCGTGCTCTGCCAGCAGTCGGCGCGTTTGCGTCCATCATTTGATTACGGTTATTTCGCGAGTCGTCGAACCGAGCACGCCAGAGGCGTGCGTACCGTCTGTGCTCGTCATTTGGTTACGGTTATTTCGCGAGTCGTCGAACCGAGCACGCCAGAGGCGTGCGTACCGTCTGTGCT
>DATISD010000379.1:0-5535 GCA_035469005.1 Pyrinomonadaceae bacterium
CAACGAGCAACATTTTTTTACACCATAGTTAAACCGCTGATTCTGTTGGAGAAAAGTGTTCGTAGCGGTACTTGCGATTCTGGAAATGTCCAAGTATTGGATTTATTAGGATGGTGGCAGTCTCTCTCGGAACGAACATGAGGCCCTCATCACCAGCGAATAATTTTTGCAAAACAACGCGTTGTCCTTCCTCGCAGACTCTGCTTCGTTACCGCCGTCATCGTCTGCCGATTGCGGATCGCGCTGAGATCGAAATTCATTTGCGCGTATGCGACTTTTGCAGCGCAGAACTTCAGCTGTTGATGCGTCACCCTAGCAATGCTGAAGAGTATCGCCCAGTGGAAATGCCGGGGCAACTTCGGAAATTAGCCGAAGATTTGCTGACGAGAACCGCAATTCCATTCGCGCGTGCCCGCTTCAGCAACAATCGTCAATCACATTAGTAAGGTTCAGGCATGTGCTGCGACTGAGAGCGGTTGGACTTCGTTGGCGACAGGACCGCGCGGGAGGTCGATCTTGAATTGCGTGCCTTCACCAAATTGGGAAGTCACGGAGACTTCTCCTCCATGGCTTTTTGCCAAATGCTTGACGATCGCTAATCCCAGCCCAGTGCCACCCAATTCACGAGATCGCGCGCGGTCCACACGATAGAAGCGTTCGAACAAACGGTCGAGGTGATGCGACGGAATTCCTTCGCCGGTGTCTTCGACAGAAATTTGATCGCGATCTTTCCGGCTGAAGCTAATTGAAACTGTCCCGCCATCGCGATTGAACTTAACGGCATTGTCAATCAGATTAGTCAGCATCTGCACCAGCCGATGAGGATCGGCAAAGACTTCAGATTCTGACGATACAAGGTTTCGTATGCTGATGTTGCGTGCCGCTGCGGTCGCCGCGAGAGTTCCCACGACGTCTTCTACGAGCGGGCGCAGCCGAACCAATTCAGGTTTTATCATTACAGTGCCGGCCTCGATCGCGCTGAGTTCAAGAATGTCGTCAATCAGCCGATGCATACGCGCTGCATTCTTCTGAATGATCGAGAGAAACCGCCGATTGGTTTGAGGATCATCGATGGCACCAACTTCCAACGTCTCTGACAGGGCCACGATCGACGTCAGCGGCGTACGCAGTTCATGCGAAACGTTCGAGAGAAACTCCTGTCGAACGACCTCGAGGCGCTCCAACCTTGTCACATCAAAGAAAACACCAAGTGCTCCTGTGACAACGCTGCGAGCGCGCAGTGGCACAACGCGCAAGTCAAAAACCCTGCGGTTGGGGCCAAAAGTCTCGACTTTGACGCCGACACGTTCGGTGCCGCGCACTCCATCGAGAAACGCGTCATAAATAGCCGGATTTCGCGTGAGTTCAGTCAACCGCCGCGAGGTGATTGGGGGTTCGACACTAGACAATAAATGCTGGGCGACTCGGTTGGAAGCAAGGACGCGCATGTCGGCGTTAATTACCAGCAATCCTTCTCGCATTTCGTTGATTGTCGTGGCTAATAGCTCAGGCGAGAAATCAGACGCTGTTGTTCCCTGATTGTCCGCCACCAGGTAGTTTGAGGCGCGGAATTGCCGCCAGAGAAAGCCCAACCCGAAACCGGTGATCAACAATGCAGCTGAGAGGCCCGCCCACCGCAGAAGGTCCGACGAAGACCAAATGAAGAGCGACAATGCCGCGGCGAAGGCGGCCAGGAACAGAAAAAAAGGAACGCGAGACTTAACCATCTCTCATCATGGTTGGGGCGGATGTGGCAGCGTCGCAACCCACAAACCGGTAGCCAACGCCGACCACGGTTTCAATACAATTGCCGCAGGCGTTCAGCTTTTGTCGCAAGCGGCGGATATGGACATCCAATGTGCGGGCATCACCGTAGTAACTATAGCCCCAAACGTTATCCAACAATTGCTGGCGGGTAATTACTTTGTCCTTTTTTCTGGCCAAGGTTGAGAGTAAAAGGAACTCTTTATTGGTCAGTTTCACGTTTGCGCCGTCGCACGAAGCACGCACGTCATCAAAATCGATTGTCAGGCGTCCATCGTCATAACGTTCTCCCACTTCGTCTTCGGCTCTGCGCAGTACTGCTCTGACGCGCGCCAGAAGTTCACGCACTGAAAATGGTTTACCGATATAGTCGTCAGCGCCGACATCCAATCCGGCCACCCGATCGCCTTCTGAAGTCCTGGCGGTCAACATAATGATAGGCGTTCGGCGCGTTTGATTTTCCCGGCGCAGGCGGCGGCATAACTCCATTCCATTCATACCGGGCAGCATCAAATCAAGGACAATAACGGCGGGCGGGTTCTGCGCATCCATCGCCAGCGTGAGCCCTTGTTCGCCGGTTGAGGCAACCAGCGCAGCAAAACCCGCGGTTTCAAGGTTGTAGCGAACGCTCTCAGCGATGTCGGGATCGTCTTCAATAATTAAAGCAGGTCGTGGCATAACAAAAAACCTGGGGTGTTGTCGTGAGTATTTAGTTCATCGAGTCAGTCTCAGAATTAATTCGGCGATAAAAAACGATAAAGCCGCGAACGCCGCAGCCGCTGGGATTGTTAAGATCCAAGCCCAAACAATTCGGCCGGCCACGCGCCATTTTACCGCCGACAATCGTGTCGTCGATCCAACGCCCGCAATCGCGCCGGTGATAGTGTGGGTTGTCGAAACAGGAATACCGAAGAACGTTGCGGCGAACAAAGTCACGGCTCCGGCGGTCTCAGCGCTGAACCCGCCCACAGGCCGCAGCTTGGTAATCTTTGATCCCATTGTATGAACGATACGCCAACCACCCGATAGCGTTCCCAGAGCGATCGCCGCATGCGCAATTAGGACAACATAAAGCGGAATTTGAGGCAAAGACCCCTGCGCGCCAAGTTTCAGATTAAACAATCCAGCAGAAGCAAGCACCACCGTAATAATGCCCATGGTTTTTTGCGCGTCATTGCCGCCATGACCTAAAGAGTACGCTGCCGCTGAAAACAATTGGCCACGCCGAAAAGTCTTGTCTACCTGGGCTGGCGTCCAGCGGTGAAATATCCAATAGACGGCGACCATTAAGGCAAAGCCGAGGATGAATCCGATCACTGGCGACGCAACAATAAAAATCAGAGTCTTGATCCATCCTTCCGGTTTGAGCAGTCCTCCGACACCGCGAAATGCTGCGATGGCGGCGCCGGCATAGCCTCCAATCAGGGCGTGAGAGCTCGAGGTTGGCAGTCCGAAATACCAGGTAATGAGGTTCCAAATGATCGCGCCAATTAGTGCTGAGCACAGCACGTAGAGACGAAGATCTTCGTGAATCAGATCGATTCTTACCAGATCGCCACCGATCGTTTTTGCTACGCGTGTGCCAAAGACAGCGAAGGCGAGGAAATTAAAAGCGGCCGCCCAGATTACGGCGTAACGCGGTGAGAGAACGCGAGTCGAGACAACCGTGGCGATTGAATTTGCAGCGTCGTGAAAACCGTTTGTGAAATCGAAGATCAGCGCGATCAATACGATCCCAAGCGCAATGGCTACTGTCGTGGTCATGCGTGTTCGTCGAGAATAACTTAATGGTAGCGGAGCGACGGTCATTCAATCACACTTCGTAAGCCAGTGGCTAGTTAAGGGCGAGTTTTTAACCCCAAAATCGTCAATGCCGATGCTTAATAACTGCCGCCTCGGCCATGTAAACGGTCAGCTCGCAGATATCCGTCACATAATCGCCTATTCTTTCCAGATGTTTGGCGACAAAAAGGAGGCGAGCATCGCGCGTGGCTGTGGATGGCTCGCGGGCCATCAACTCTATAAGATCATGAAAAATGCTGTTGTATAGTTCGTTGATTTCTGAATCGCGCCCGATCACCTTCCGAGCTGCGGCCGCGTCATGCTTCGTAAATGCGTCAAGCGCCGCTCCCAGCATCACCGACGCGACTTCACCCATCTGACGTATGCGGAGGTGGTTATTCAGTTCCGGCTCCTTATCGAGTTCAATGACCACGCGCGCAATATTCGAAGCATGATCAGCGATCCGCTCGAGCACCGGCGCCATCTTGGCGACCGACATGACAAACCGAAGGTCGCGTGCTGCCGGTTGGCGCAACGCAAGAATGTCGACGCATTGCTGATCGACCTCGACTTCCAGTTGATCGATCGCGTCGTCGTGCTCCAGCACCTCACGGGCCGTGGCGTCATCGCGTTCATTTAGCGCCTTCATCGCTCGCACCAACGCCCACTCGGACTCGCCACCCAAGCGGAGCACCGTGTCACGCAATTGATCCAATTCTTCGTCAAGATGCCGGTGAACTTCCATACTCAGCCGAATCTTCCGGTTATGTAATCCTCAGTCAGTTTTTGGTCCGGAGCCGTGAACATTTTTTCAGTCGTGTTGACCTCAATCAACTTGCCCAGCAGGAAGAAGGCAGTGAAATCGGACACACGCGCTGCCTGTTGCATGTTATGCGTCACGATGACGATCGTGTATTGCCTCTTCAATTCGAAGATCAGTTCTTCAATCTTTGAGGTGGCAATGGGATCGAGCGCTGACGCCGGTTCGTCCATCAGAATCACTTCCGGCTTAATCGCCAGCGCTCGCGCAATACACAGGCGCTGCTGCTGCCCACCCGAGAGTCCCAACGCCGATGACTTTAGTCGATCCTTTACTTCTTCCCAAAGGGCCGCGTCCTTCAGGGCTACTTCGACGCGGTCTTCCAACTCCGGGCGACTGGCGGTCACGCGATTGATCTTCAGGCCGTACGCGACGTTATCAAAAATCGATTTCGGAAACGGATTCGATTTCTGAAACACCATGCCTACTTTCCGGCGGAGATCTACTACGTCGGCAACCGGCGAATAAATGTCCGCTCCGTCAATTCTCACCGTGCCTTCCACACGTGTTCCGGGAATCACGTCGTTCATCCGATTGAGAGTGCGAAGGAAGGTCGTCTTGCCACAGCCCGATGGACCTATGAAAGCCATCACCATGCGTTCGGGGATTTCCAGAGAGATGCTTTTGAGCGCCTGCACGCGACCGTAATAAAAATTAAGATCCGAAACCGCAATTTTGGTCGGTCGCGAGGTCGGCGTGCGATTCCTGACCTCGAACGTGGGCGCAAATGTTGGCGTCGGCGTAATCATTACTTAATTGTATTTTTTTCGCGTCAGCATCCTGACCACGATATTGATCGTGAGAATCAGCGCCATCAGCACCAGCGTGGCAGCCCACGCCTGCGCGTGCCATTCGTCGTAAGGCGAGAGCGCGTAGTTATAAATCTGCACAGTCAGCGACGCGATCGGCTCGTTCAGATTTCGCGGATAGAAGCGGCTGCCGAATGCAGTGAAAAGCAGCGGCGCCGTTTCTCCGGAAACGCGCGCGACGGCCAGCATGGCGCCCGTCGCGATACCGGATGCGGCGGCCGGAATCACGACACCCAGCGTGACCCGCCACTGTGGGGCACCCAGCGCCAGCGCGCCCTCACGCAAATTATTCGGCACTAGTTTGATCATTTCCTCGGTCGTGCGCGCGACGATTGGAATCATGATTAGAGCCAATGCGAT
>DATISD010000380.1:0-4138 GCA_035469005.1 Pyrinomonadaceae bacterium
GGGTTCAATCAGCATGAGGGGGTGAAGACGGTGATAGATCACGCGGCGTGGGAGCTGATTGAATTGCGAAAAGACTTACAGGGAATTCCGCGAACTGTAGTTTTACAGAAGCGCGAGCGGTAGCCAGCGGTGCTGCCACACGCCACCACTCACCTGGGAGTTGTTAGAAGCGAACTCTTAGTTTAGCTGAGCGGATTCGCGGCGGTGACAATCGGCGCCGTGCGGCGGCCTTCCTTATACTTGCCGTAACCACCCTTAATCAGTCGCAACAGCGGTTTTCGATTCTGCGCCACCAGTTTGGTCCAGACGCGCGCGTTCCGCTGCGGGAAATAAATCCCGCGGAAGAACATGCGCATCACAAAGTGCATGATCTGATCGTTTATGTCACGCCCCTCGAACCAGTCAATAGCTTTCTGATTTCTTTCGGGGCTGTATGAAGCCAGCCAGGCCTTGTCGAGTTCGACTTGTGCCTCTTCGATCGTCATCTTCATGGGGACGTGCGCCATCTTGTTGTGCGCGAAATTCAACCAATGCTTGGGCCGCGTCAAACGGCCTTCCGCTCCCAGCTTTTTGTAAGTCGGGGTTCCGGGCAAGGGAACCAGCGGGCTGAAGACGGGCATTCCGGGCGGCCAACTTTCGATTTGTTGTAAGGTGCGTTCGGCTACTCCGGGCGTATCGTTATCCAGGCCAAAGATGAACGAAGTGATCGCGTAGATATTTCGCTGGGCCAATCGATTCAGGACAGCCGCATACTCGCCGGGTTTGTTGAAGTTCTTGTTGACGCCAGCCAGATTCGCCGGATCAATTGATTCCATGCCGATGAAGACCCACTTGCAACCCGATTCCTGCATCAGGTCGACGAGTTCCTCGTCGCGCAGCAGGTTGGCGCTGATTTGCGCGATCCACGGCAGTTGGGCATTCGCCGCGACAATGTCACGCAGCAAGGACTTGGTCCGTTTTATGTTGATCGCAAAGTTGTCGTCGATAAAGAAAATTGTGATCTTGCCGCGATCCTTTTCCGCGCGCTGCTTCAGCAACAACAACTCCTGCACGACGCTTTCGTTTGAGCGGAAGCGAATTGAGTCACCAAAGAATCCGGTAACGGTGCAGAACTCACAGCCGTACGGGCAGCCGCGCCCTGACTCCATCGGAATCGTGTTGAAATAGCTGACGCCTGATCCGTATTTTTCAGTTACGCGACGAACGATCTTCGGAACGAAATTGAATTGATCCAGATCGATCGTGTCCCAGGGAATGACTGGATAAGGTTGCAAACTGGGTTTCTTGTCCTTACCTTCTGCATCCACCGGAGCATATGTTTCCTTCAATTCGCCGCGAGCCGCGTCTTCAACGATTAGCGGCCAGGTTTCGTCCGCCTCGCCGAGCGCCACCGCATCGACGTGACGCGGACCACCATCTTTACCCAAAGCTTCGTCCGGCTCTTCCGTTACGTGCGGCCCGCCCATGACAACCGGAATGCCGGCGGCGCGAACTGCATCCGCCACTCGATAAGCCTTTTGGACCATCCGGGTCATGGCGCCAATGCCGACCAGGCCAATCCCCTCATCCTTGATGAATTGTACTAGTTGCTGATCGTTCATCGGCTTGGCGTTGCCATCAACCAGAATCACTTCATGTTCCGGTGGCGTAAGTGCCTTGAGTAAGAACATCCACAGGTGTGGCATGAAATTGCGAGTCACGCCGTTATCCGGATTGTAGAGAAGAATTTTCATTTGTTGTTCCTGACCTCAATTGGAGAGCGCCCAGGCCCTCAGGAGTATCTATTAAGTACGCTCTGACGGGGAAATACCAAGATGGCAGAGATAATAACAGTTACGATTTGGTAAAGAGCCGCTAGGATGAGGCGGACTATAACACAGAGTGCGGCAGCGTACATAAGAGAATCGCGATGGGACATTCTTAAATCACACACTTGCGCGTTGATTTCCCGTGCGAGAGAGCACGAGTCCGATTCTTCAAACTGCCGGGTGCCGAGCGAAAGCACCACCGGCGACTCAGCTATTATGCTTGGCACGAAAGCCAGCAGATGCTAGAATCCGCCCCGTTAGCAACGTTGATCAGATTTTTTAAGACTCCTTAAGTACTTTCAATCGAGCATTTTCGGAGGCTCCTTGGGTTCACCAAAAATTGTACTGACGGCTTCGGCAAGTGAGGCGAGTGAATGGCGCCACAGTATCTGGCAACAGATGCTTTCGGCGACAATTCCGGCAAAGCACGCCCACAGGTGGCGCACTCCGGAATTATTGATTAATGAATCCTGGCCCGACGGGCGTGCGAAGTACGTGCCCAACGGACTGCGAATGGTCGAGACGTTACTGCTGCGCGAGTACTCGGAAGATGATGTCGTTGTTTGTTACCTGGAGCATCTGGAAAAGTTTATCGGGCCCGAAACCAAAGTCGTCGCGATTCATGCGCACAACCCGCTTGGCATTTCATACGCTACCGACGTCTATTCCAAGATCGCCGGTAAGAACCTGATCCCGGTCAACGCGGCTGAGTTTCTCAAGATCGTCAAGCACCCGGTTATCGAGAAGTACCGGCCAAAGATCGTGATTGGCGGTCCGGGCGCCTGGCAGTTGGAACGCGCTGAACGCCTGGACGAATTCAACGTCGATTATCTAATCGACGGCGAGATCGAGAGAGTCTTCAGCGACCTCTTCAAGCGCATGATGGCCGGCGATCCCACGCTCGAGCGGATCATAAAAATTCCCAAGAGCATGCAGCCGACGGTGGAAGAGATTCCGGTCGTTCGCCATCGCTCAACCTTCGGCGTCGTGGAAATCACGCGCGGTTGCGGCCGGGGTTGTCAGTTCTGCGGACCGGCGACAAAGGTTGGCCGCTCGTTCCCGCTCGAACATATCATGGAGAGCGTGCGCATGAATGCGCGTGAAGGCGCCACCGAAATCATGCTTGCTACTGAGGATATGTTCCTCTACGAGCAGGAAGCTAACTTCGAAACAAATATTCCCGCGTTGGAAACAATGTTGCGCAGCGTCAAGAGCGTTCCCGGGATCGAAACTCTTCAGATGTCGCACATCACGATGGCGCCGGTAGTAAAGGATCCGACGGTCGTTGAGCGGCTGACGCCACTGATCGTTCCCTTCTCGCATGTGCAACATAAGGAATCCACCGACCCCGATCACCGCATGACCGATCCGATCATTGGCCTGGAAACGGGCAGTCCGCGTCTCTTCGACATCTTCATGAAGGGCAAAGCTTATCCGTACAAGGCTCATCAATGGCGCGACGTTGTGCTCAAGGGAATGGAAACTCTCAACAAACACAACTGGTTTCCGTTCTGCACCTTCATCATTGGTTTGCCCGGCGAGACGGACGCCGATACGAAAGAATCGCTTAATCTGCTTTACGATCTCCGCGACGCGAGGGGAACTTTCGTTCCGACTTTTTTTGTGCCGCTTGAAGACACACGCATGCAGCAGAAGGAGAGCGCAAAGCTGATTGAGATGACTGACCTGCAATGGGAGTTCTTCTATACGTGCTGGAAATACAACCTGCACTTCTGGAAGGGTTCTGCGTCGACAATGAAGTTTTCGTTGGGCGTGCCGATCTATTATTACATGCTCGGCCGGAAGCTCTTCGGCAACGGAATCAAGTATCCGTTGTATCGTTTCGCCGGCGTGCCGGATCGGTTCATGCGCAAGCATCTCTATCTTGATTTCACCGGCCACAAGCGCAGCAAAGATGTTATGCGCGCGCCTGTGAATGAAATAGCGCCCGGCTTCAAGACGGTGCGCGATCGAGGCTTGAACATGATTGACGCGACCCAGTTGCATCACATCTCCGGCATGGCCGCCGCCGCCGGTGATGTAGTTCAAATCGCCGGCTAATACTTTCCAACCTTGATGAATCGCGCGATGTTGCCGAATTATCGAAACGCAGCTTCGCTGGCGCTGGGCTGTCTGGCGATTTTCTTCACCACGGCGTGCAGCAACTCACTCTTCAAAGTGAAGCCTGTCAGTGAGCTTCCGCCGCTGCCGGCGACAGCCGCCAGCATGAACGCAGGGTCAGTCACATTTCGCGCCTCGCCTCTTTTGGCCGATGAACAGACGCAGGAATTGTTCGAATCGAACCTGCAACTGGCGGGACTCTTGCCGGT
>DATISD010000381.1:0-3777 GCA_035469005.1 Pyrinomonadaceae bacterium
GGTTTACGTTTGCAATCGCGACGGGTATGACTTGCGGCCGTTAACTACGCGTGACGGCTTGATCTATTTTGGGTTGTCCTGGGCGCCTGATAATCACGCGCTCGTGGCGCTGGCCTGTAAAGAGAGCGAGTGGAGTCAGCGTGAGAACGAATTCAAAACTCCGGCTGGGCGGCCGCGGTTGATTTCGATGAGTGGTGAAGAAAGACTTCTCGACGATCAACTGGCCGAAGCACCGCCCGTCTGGTCGCCTGACTCGTCAAAAGTTGCGACTGCTTTTGACGTCAGCATCGGAATTTACGACGCCGCGAACAAGTCGCCGACGCAGGCCCGAATTGCTTTGCGGGAACAATTGCTCACCGCCTCAGCTTCGTTCGACGAGAAATCCGCCGGCAAAAAGAAGGAGCAGGCGAACAACTCAAATGCCGTGCCGGCCTCAGAGGGTTTACCGGTTTCCTTCAACCCCGTAGTGCGGCTCGAGTGGCCGGCGCCCGAAACGCTCTACGTCGAAACTGCCTATGTGACTTTGCGTAGCGAACTCATCAAGACTTTCGCGCGCTGGCATCTTTTGGCGCTGAGTCCGCAAGCCGCCGTGCTCAAGCGATAGTCTCAGGCAGCGTCAGGAACATCCGTTTTCAACGGCCATAATAATGAGAACACCAGGCCGATAAGCCATAGCGCGATAGCTACCACGACAGTCATCACAATCCAGAATTTCCAAAAGCTGCCGAACGCGTTTTCCCATCCCGGCTGGATGAAGTGAACGACATTCACGTTCAATTCACGAGCGGTGGCGACACGCGAAACTGCCTGCATGAAGAGGTACCAAATGAAGGCGTAAAGCCATGCGATTCGATCCATTCTTACTCGACGGATCACAAAAATTGCTACGATTATTCCGCCAACGTGAGCGAGGGTGGAAGAAGACGACGTGCTGCCACTCAGCCATACATACCAGAACCAAACCCACAAACCCGGGATCGTCCAAATCGCGGCCGCGCGGATTAATTCGCGATGATCCAAAAACATCCCAATCGCCAGCATCAGGTTTCCGATGTTGCACATCCACGCCAGATTACCTAATCCGCCGTAGCGCCAGTAGTGAACAGTCTGCGCCAGAAAAAAAGTCAACGGAAGCAAACCTGTTAATCGAAACTGACGATCGGAGAGTTCGCGCACGCTCACAGAATATCACGCGTGCATTGGAAGCAAATCAGAATTTCAGCACGCCGCATCAGCACCGACGATCAGCACGAAGCATCTATTCCTCAGCTTAAATCGTAGGTTAGGTTTTCCGCTTCGCGAGCAGTGGAGAAAGAAGGCCCGCTCCCAGTAACCCAAAGCTTTTTAATTCCTGAAACTCCATCAGTATCCGATAACTCGACTCTAGACAGCATCCGCCTTTTGGGTTAGATTAATGTCCCCCCAAAGACATCGTTAAACGCGCAAGACGTGGAGTAGTTGGTAGAACGGTCGAATTCACGTTTCAGCTCGTCTCTCCCTGACAGTGCTGATTGGAAAACTGAGCCGTAAAGGGACCGTGTTTACTGCTGACAAGACTTTTTTGCCCGACGGACAAACCTTCTGGCCAGGCGGGGTAGATCGTCCCCATGCGCGTAGCGCTGCCGAGGCTCGGGCGAAGACGTCAACCAGCCGATCCCCTTCAAAACGAGTCTCCAAACAAAACCATCGCGACCGCATTGCAAAACAACGCGTGCTGGTCGTGGACGATGTCAGCGACGTCACCGAGATGATCGCGCTGTTCCTGAAACATGCGGGCTATGATGTGACCACCGCGAACTCCGGTGGGTACGCGTTGCAACTTGCCAGCGACCGAACCTTCGATTTGATAATCTCTGACATTGGTATGCCTGAGATGAATGGGTACGAACTAGCTGAGTGTCTGCGCGCCCTCACCGACTATCGGACCACCCCGTTGATAGCCGTAACGGGATACACCGAATACGACGATCGCGGTCGCTCGCTGGGCGCAGGGTTTGACGCACACCTCACGAAGCCGATTAATCCGTCACAACTGCTCGAACTCATCGGAAAGCTGATAGGCTGACGAGCGCGTGAGGCTGGTGGCTTTGATTTAGAAGCACCAGACATCCTCCCGGCAGAACTCTGACATTTCGCGGCCATCAGTATTCGTGACAGAAGCCCGACCCACCGGTCCCTGCGCGGGCAGCCCGCGTGGCGTGGTCGATAGTTATAGCTTGAAGCCCATGCCCTCTCTTACACCCGGCTTCTTACACATTTTAAAAACCTGTTGCTTTGTTTGATTCGTTGCGGCATTCTTCATTGAAGATGGAAGAGCTTCACGAAGCCGCTGGAGTAAAAGGAAACAAATCTAAATCCGGCATTGCCAGCTGGATGAAATCAGAGGCCGCCGTCCGCGCCGCCGATCTGCTGGTGGGAGCGATAGCTATTGCGCTGATTTTTTGGTGGCTCCAGTATTCGACCGATGCGATCTGCTGTGGCGATTACGATGGCTACTATCACATAAAGTGGGCGCGTCTGCTTTGGGATAACATGCGCGCGGGCCACTTTCCGCCGGCGTTTCCCTGGTTGCCGCTGACCACGCTGAATCCGAAGAATTACGTCGACCATCACCTCCTTTATCACATCATTCTCATTCCCTTTACCTGGTTTCGCGACATGCAAACCGGCGCGAAGATTTCGGCAATTCTCTTTGCCAGCCTGGCTGTCTTTTCCTGCTACTGGTTGGTGGTGCGTTACGAAATTCGTTACCGGCTGATTTGGCTGCTGGCGCTGCTGGCGTGCTCGGCGCCGTTTTTGTATCGCATGAATATGACGAAGGCGCCGCCTTTCGCAATCATATTCCTGGTGCTCGGCACCTATTTCCTGTTTGAGAAAAAACACTGGCCGTTGCTGCCCCTGGCGTTTGTCTTCGCCCTGACTTACGACATGTTTGTGCTGTTGATTGTGGCAGTCGTTATTTGGACGGTCGTGATTGGCTGGACAGAAGAGCGGTTTGAATGGCGCCCGCTGGCATTCGTCGTTGGCGGATCGATCCTGGGGCTGATTATCAATCCCTACTTTCCCCACAACCTCTATCTGTTTTACGAGCACGCCCGCGTGAAAATCGTGGCCGGCAATTTCGCGACCAAGGTCGGCCAGGAATGGTATCCGTACGACACTCACGAATTCGTGATCAATTGTTACGTGGCGCTGGCCGCGATGCTGGCCGGCTACATCGCGTTTGACTTCAGCGATCGCCAGCGCGCGCAAAAACCGTTGTATTTTCTGATCCTCTCGACGACGCTGTTGCTGATGATTGCGCGGTGGAAACGCTTCGCCGAATACTTTCCGCCGTTTGCCATTCTGTTTGCGGCCTTCACGCTCGAGAACTTTTGGCGCGGGCGAGCGGTCTTCACTCAGTTACCCGAATTCGTAATGGAAGACCTGCAACCGTTTCTCGATCGGCAGGAAACGGCAACTGCCAAGGAAGAGAAGAAGCAGCAGAAAACCTGGGACCTGCTTAAGGCCGGATTTTTTGTCCTCCTCCTCGGCGGCGCTCTCTTCGCGAACGTATATCGCACCTCTAAAGATATCCGTGAAAGCGATCCGCGTGATCATTACGCGAAAGGCACCTTGTGGATGCGCGCGAATGTGCCCGCGGGCGAGAGGATTTTCAACACGGACTGGGACGACTTTCCGCGTTTGTTCTATTACGATCCCACACATGTTTACATTTCGGGACTTGATCCAACTTATTTACTGGACAAGGATGCGGAATTGTCGAAACTCTACGAT
>DATISD010000382.1:0-3290 GCA_035469005.1 Pyrinomonadaceae bacterium
TTGTAGCTCTCTCTATGGTCATTCCCCAAAACCGCAGATGCATCAAATCCTGCCTGGCCTTTAAGCAATGACGATGCCATAAGCCCGGCCCGATTTTCGTGGCCCAAATCCATTGATTTATGGGGCATTTGGCGGCTCCACAAATCCGAAAATTCGGTTTTACTCCGAAATTCCGTAAACACACAAGCTTGTGATCTGGTTACCAGGCTTTCAGCCTCACCCGTTGCGCCGCAGGGCGACAGGCTAATCGTGTGATAGACTGCGACTCCAATCTCCGATTGCAGGTCCGAAGAATTGTCCCAACGAATCTACCGCGATCCGGTCCACAACATCATTCCTTTGCGGGAAGACAGCGCTGAAGGTCGGTTGATGGTTCGCCTGATCGACGCGGTTGAATTTCAAAGACTGCGCCGCATCAAACAACTGGGTCTGGGACTCTACACCTACCAGGGGGCGGAGCATTCACGGTTCACTCACAGCCTGGGCGCGCTCCACTTAATGACGCGCATCCTCGGACAGTTGAGTGATCGAACTAACATAGCACCGGAAGATCGCGCCGCTGCCCGCGCTGCCGCGCTGCTGCACGACGTGGGCCACGGACCGTTCTCACACGCGATGGAAAAAGTTTTGGGTGTGCATCACGAGCAGGTAACGATGCTCGCCGTCACCTCGCCTGAAACAACTTTGCATCAAATCTTAAAGTCGTATTCGTCGGAGATGCCTCTCAGGGTGGCATCGATTGTCGAGGGAACCTTCACGCCCTCGGCGCTGGCCCAGCTGGTGTCTTCTCAACTTGATGTCGATCGGATGGATTATCTCCTGCGCGACTCGTTGATGACGGGGGCGAAGTACGGTCTCTACGATCTCGAATGGATTATCAACGCGCTCCAGATTGACGAAGAAGCGGATCGAATCTACGTCACAGCACGAGGCGTCCACGCGGTCGAAGAATACCTGCAAGCTCGCTACTACATGTTTCGTCAGGTTTACTTTCACCGCACGTTGCGCTCGGCTGAGGCGGTTTTGCGATCGGCGCTGCGGCGATCTTTAGAACTCGTCGAACGAGGCGCGGAAGTTTGGTGCGCGGCCGGCACCGCTTTCGAGAAGATTCTGCGGCGTCAACCCCTGGACATCACAGAGCATTTGAGCATGGACGATTCAGACGTGATTTTTCATATGAAGCAGTGGCAGCAATCAAGCGATGAGGTGTTGAGCGATCTCAGCGAGCGATTTGTAAACCGACGACTGTTCAAAGCCATCGACCTGGACATGCCGCTCGACGAAAGAAAAGATTTTCTGGCAGCGGCCCGCGCAGTCGTAGAACGCGCCGGATTTGCGCCCGAGTATTACTTCATCGAAGATCGCGCGAGCGATGTTCCGTATTATGGTTACTACACGCTTGAAGGTATCGAGCCGCGCACGCGCATCTATGTCGAAGATGGATACGCGCATCCACGGATCCGGGAAATCAGCGAGGTCAGTGAAGTCGTTCGTGGTTTAGGTCGAGGGTATGAACTAAATCGGGTTTGTTTCCCCGCAGAAGTAAAAGATGAAGTTTATCGTCTTTATCACGCAGCTCCTCCGGCCTCTCATTCAGTGGCGTCGTCCGCTGATTAAGCCTGTGACCGCTTACCCTTCCAATTCAGCAGTGCGAAAGAGCCGGCGAATTTTCGCTATGACTGCGTCGCTGTTCGCGTTCGCCGTTCTCGTCAAAGGTCAAGCGCAAACCGTCCGCGTCGCCGTGCTCGATTTCGGAGCAAGTGTGACCGGCGCGCGCGCAGCAAATGCGATCCGCGAGATACTTACCGAAGACAGCGCAACCGCTAAACAGTTCGCTTTGATCGACAAAGATCTGGCCACGGCCGCCGCGCGGGGATCTGGTTTTGAGGGTTCGCTTAACCTCACGACTCAGGAAGCGCGTGATATTGGCGCAGCCATTGGGTGTGAATTTTATTTCATCGGCGAAGCCCAGACGCTGAGACGAGTTCCTTCAACTGGCGCGGCGTACTTTGAATCCTTCGCTTCTGTCTTTCTCGTGAGCGCCCGGACCGGACGCCTGGTTTTGTGGGAGCGCCCACTCGAGCGACGAGACACAGCGGCAGAGGCCATGCAGTCTTTGCTTCAGGTTTTGGCTTCCGGCGATACGCGCCATCGTTACCAGGTTGGGATTCGGCGAGCGCTTGAGGACGAGCGCGCGCAAAGAGAATCGGCGATTGAAAAGCCGGCGTCAATCATCGAGGTGATGTCAGAAGACAACAACGTCGAGAACGAGGACACCCGCCCGCCTCGCCCCTTTCGACGCTTCAAGCCGCCTTATCCTGATGCAGCAGCTCGCGCAGAAGTCGAAGCAGTCGTCGACGTTTTGGTTGACGTCGACGCTCGCGGCGAAATCAGCCACCTGGAAATCGCGCGTTGGGCTGGGTACGGTTTGGATCAATCGGTAATCGACACCGTAAAGCAGATGCACTTCTTTCCGGCGATGCGCGCCGGCGTGGCGATTCCGATGCGAGTGCTGCTGCGCTATAACTTCCGCAAGCCGCCAAAGTAGTTTTTGGAGTTCCGCCTTCAGGCGGAGTCTGTATGCCGATATTCCGCCTGAAGGCGGAACTCCGAACTGTTGACGTGCGATCTTTACGAATCTTAACGACCTTTCGGTTTATAACGCTCGATCAGCATGTCCTGCCGGCTGGGCTCTTTCACCTCACGTCCGCGTATGAAAACGTGTTCCACTTGAGTTGAGAACTCAAAAGGATCGCCACTCCACACAACTAGGTTTGCTTCACGCCCGGTTTGGAGCGAGCCGATGCGATCGCTCAAACCAAACAGTTCCGCCGGCGTCAACGTCACGGCGCGCAACGCATCGTCATACGACATTCCATAAGCGACGGCGTTGCCGGCTTCATACTTGATGTTGCGCGCATTGTATCGAGTGACGTCGCTACCATTGCTCGCCACGATCACGACTTGCACGCCGGCCTTGCGCAACAGCGCCGCGTTCTCCTGTCGTTGATTCAACATCGCAAAGCTGTCCGGGATGTTATTCATGGCGCCGGTGAGCACCGGCACCCGCGCGGCCGCCAGACGATCTGCGCACAGCCACGCTTCGGCGCCGCCGGCAATGGCGATCTTGAGATGGAAATCACGAGCTAACGCCAAGGCTGCGTCAATCTCGTCCATCCGGTTGGCTTCGATTATCAAAAGCATTTTGCCTTCGACGACCGGGGCCAGCGCTTCGAGATCACCCTTGCTCGCGCTCAGCGTTCTCGTCGCAGCGCGTTCGTAGTCCATTC
>DATISD010000383.1:0-3111 GCA_035469005.1 Pyrinomonadaceae bacterium
CTCGATTTCAGGATCAAACCATTCGAACGCTCTGATTTCGGCCAGGACGGGCCGCCCAATTTCGCCGGCGGCGATCAGTTCTTTGATTCGTGCCACGACCGGATAGAAGTGCCGGTAAAAAGCCACGCCAATCTTGACCTGGTTCGCGCGAGCTGCGGCAATCATACGGTCGCATTCGACGACCGTCATGGCCATGGGCTTTTCGCACAAGACATGTTTCCCAGCTTCCAATGCAGCCAGGGTTTGCAACGCATGCTGATTCACCGGAGTCGCAACATAGACCGCCTGAATGTCCGGATCATGCACCAAATCCTGCCAGGCAGGGTACGACTTGCTAGCTCCGAATTCGGCCGCGAACGCCTCGGCAAGCTCAGCGCGGGCGCGGCTGACCGCGGTTAATTCGCATTCGCTCAGATCGCGGAGAGCCGTAGCAACTCGTTTGCGCGCGATGTCCCCACAACCAATCAGTCCCCACTTAACTCTCTTCATCTCGCTCATCGACTTTAAGAAGCCACGCGTTGAGTGCCATAGGTGTCGTCAATTCCTGCGCGCCTCAAGCTTATCGAACGACTTCGAGGCAATCCTGATTTGCTCAATTCACCCATAAGATGGGCTGCCGAACAAAGAAATTCCGAATCACTTCCTCCACTTGTGAATCAGCCGGCAGCGTCTTCCAAAGATCGAGATAGTCTTGCCGGTGGAAAGCGACACCCGCGAACAAGAGACTGTTTTGCCGCATCGGCCATTCGTTGTCATACATCACATCGGGCTTTAGCGGCCAGGATTTTTTGTCGCGAATGAAAGGAACCATATATTCCATCGCGCGAAGAAAGCCTCGGCCGTCCGCTGTTTGGAACGCAAAGAGGTTATCGCTTGCCGTCGACAGAATCTGACAAACAGTCGCCATCGCTTCCAGATTGAAAAGCGAGTAACCGTAGGGCTTCGTCCGTCTCAACTCTTCCGGAAGGCTGCCGTCAGCAGCAATCTGATTTGGGACAATTACTGTCTTGAATCGGTCACGACAATAGTCGAGCAGTTTCTGATCGCCGGTCAACTGCGCGAAGCCCGCGACCTGCATCACCCAACAAGTTCCATGATTGTTCTTCGCTTCGCGCTCTTCGATCCCATTCTTGCTCGTTGTCATCCAGGCCAAATAAGCTTTGAACCACTGCGTAATGGCGCCCAGCTCGGTCATTGATAATGCCGAAGAATCTCTTAGTACTTCGATCGCGCGCGCCACTTCAACCAAATGAATCGTGTCGATGATTCCTATGCCGCGACCCGTCGTGCGGCCGTGAATCGCCTGGGCGTATTGCAAATTCGGATTCATCCGTGTGCGTTCGTCGATGAACCAGGCACGGAGATGCGTCGCCGCATGGGCTGCGTAGCGCCTTTCCCTGGTCAGCTTCCAGGCAGCAACGAGCGTGGGCACTTGCACGCTAAGTCGCATCAACGCGCGACGATGCTCAACAAAGTTACCCGGATTAGTCATTCCGTCGCGTTGGATGTACGGTCCATTCGGATCTTTTGGATCGGGCCACCAATAATCCGCCTCTGAGAAGAAGTCGTGCAACCCACCGGCACTACGGGGGCTCGACGAAGCAGTGATTGTGATCGGCCTCTCTGTGAGATATTGATTGGCGGCTTTGAGCACACGCGCGCGATCGAAAGCGGCGATGTTGAATTTTGGCTGTCCCACCCCGGCCGTCAGAAAGGTTTGTGATAGGAAAATAAAAGCAACGAGAGAGCGGGCGATCCCGCCACTGGGACCGCGGGCACCCCGCCCACGTTGAGCGCGAAGCGCGAAAACAGCTTTGATAACCCTGGTCATGGTCACTAATTTCGGAACCCACTGCGCGCAAATAGCACGCATGCGGGCGGGGCGCTCGCGCTCCCAGTTTAGAGATCGAATCTCCCCACAAATCCGCCGCCGGCCCGCATCCCGATCATCAAACTATCGCGAGCGGTCATTGATTGATTCTCGATTTTCAGCGCCGCCGGTTCAGCCATCTGATCGCGAATATTCGTCGCTCGATACTTTCCTGTCCTTAGAAAATCAAGACGAGTGTGAATTGTCCTGCCACTTAGTCCATTCATAATTCCCATAAACCAGACGTCGCCGCTTCGGCGCGCGAACGCGGCAAGCTCGCCAATTTCGGAGGGCGGCAAAACGACGGTTTCATCCCAAACGCTCGGAATGGCTTTTATCAATTCGGCGGCCGGATTGTCGAGGATATGTTGCGGATGAGCGCCGTAGATCATCAAAGGCGAAGTGAAGACAATCGCGCTGGCGATCTGATGCGCCCATGATGTTTCCCGCCGCCGCTCCCCAAAATGGACCGGCGTGTAATCCCCGTGGCCCGCAAGAAATCGCGTAAACGGCAGCGTAGTGTTGTGCACTGAACGCAGACTCATGCTGCGATATTCGAGACCGCGAATCGCTTCCCGCGTCAACTCGTTAGGCCAGGTGCGCGATTCGCCGGCAGGTTTATTAGCGCCGTGAAACTCAACCATGATTTTGTGTTCCGCCGAGCTGCGCAGAAGCGCCTGGTACACATCGATGATTTCTTTCGCTTCGTGATCGAAGAAATCGATCTTCGCGCCCACGACACCGGTGCGGTTTAGCAACGAGAAGAACTCTTCACGAGCCTGCGGCGTGCGCAACGCTCGGCTGTGCTTCCAAAACCAGAGCTTCACGTTTTGCTGATTCGAATAGTCCACCAACTCGCGCATTTGTGTCTCCGGCCAACGTTGCCAGATTCCTTCCACGACGTTGTATTCAAAGCCGAGTTGACCGGCAAGCCGCGAAAACTCCTTGATTCCGTCGAAAGTATTTTCACCACCATCCAGATAACGCCAAACGGCGCGGCCCGGCTTGACCCAATCAGTTTTTAATCCCTGCGGAAAGATTGTCTTATCAGGTGGAGGCGACAAGTTGTTAATGACGTCGCAATTAACGAGAGCGTTGAGATCGGAGCCAAATATGATCACTCTCCAGGGTGTAGTGATTAGTCCGTCGATTGCCGCCGGCTCAGATAATCGCTTCGCTTCATCTTTTCCATAACGCAAATCAAATGGATGGCTCACCGGTAACGCGTGACCGAGAACCGT